>CADCQC010000157.1 GCA_902803455.1 uncultured Prevotellaceae bacterium | reverse complement strand
TATGTTCAGTCGAAGAAACAACGCACGATGGACGGTGAATTGAAAGCCATCCTCGATCTTCCTTCTCTATGGGGAGATAAGCGGGAAATTTCCACGACCATCATCGGTGCCAACTGGCGCAAGGATTACCTCAACGCCACCTCTGGCAATATCGACCAGGATGTCTATGTCCTTGCCGCCTACGCCCAACATGAACAACGGTTCCGCTATGGCCAAAGTCTCATCACCGCAACCCTTGGTGCCCGCTATAACTATCACCAGACTTTTGGCACACACTTCACACCTAAAGGCACCCTGATGTACAGCCTCGGCCCTGTGAACCTACGTGCCACATACTCAGCAGGTTTCCGTGCCCCTGGGCTTGACGAGCTATATTACCACTACTTTTCCGTGAACAGAGGAAAGGCCCAGATCAGTTTCGGCAACCAGCATCTGACCCCAGAGAAGAGCCACTATTTCTCGCTGAACGCAGAATACCGCACCACATTCATCGCCATCAGCATGACGGGTTTTATGAACCGTATCAATGACATGGTGGTGAAACAGAATATCCCCGTAGAGGTCGTGGGCGACTTGCAATCCCCCACGTTGCAAATGCTCATGGCCGAATTTCCGGAGATGACACAAGAACAGGCTGGCAAACTGGTCAGTTATGCCCTTTACCAGAACAGCGACAAGGGTGACGTAAAAGGTACGCAATTCAACCTCTCCGTCAACCTCTTCAAGGGGTTCAACCTCTCCGCCAACTATGCCTATACCTATGCGCGCAGCAAGAGCGGTGATGAGTGGTCACCCCTTGAGCGCAGCATCCGTCATACAGCCACCATCACCGGCAACTATCACCATACCTGGGGTCGCTATGCCCTCAACGTGAACATCAACGGAAAGTTACAATCGAAGACCTACTATCCATCCTACGAAGATGCCCCCGGTCATGGTGTCTGGAATTTGCATACAATCCATACCTTCGACATGTCGAAATGGGTCATGTTTGAACCCTCCATCGGCATCGACAATATTTTTGACCGGACAGACAGACGCATTGACTCCAGCCTCCGGAAATTCGCCCTTTATTCCCCAGGTCGAATGGTCGTGGTGGGTCTGAAAGTCAGATTGAAGAAATAATCATCCCTCATCCAACAAAACCAATCCTTCATTGCCACCATGGGAAAAATCACCATCGCCGGCATCGGACCCGGAAGCAAAGACGACATCACGCCCGCTGTGACCAAAGCCATCAGCGAAGCCGATGTCGTGATCGGTTATCACTACTATTTCCAATTTATAAAACCTTATCTGAAAAAAGATTGCCAGTGTATAGACACCGGCATGAAAAGGGAACGGGAGCGCGCCCGACAAGCCTTCGACATGGCGGTCAAAGGTCATGACGTCGTGGTGATCTCCTCTGGAGATGCCGGCATCTATGGCATGGCTCCCCTCATCTATGAGATGAAAAAGGAACAGTTGTCGGATATCGACATCGATATCGAGACCTTGCCGGGCATCTCTGCCTTCCAAAAAGCCGCCTCCCTATTGGGCGCCCCCATGGGGCATGACTTCTGTGCAATCTCCCTCAGCGACCTGATGACGCCATGGGAGACCATTGAGCGACGCATCAGGGCAGCCGCATCGGCCGATTTCGTGACAGCCGTCTACAATCCCCGTTCGCATGAGCGCTACTGGCAGTTGTACCGGCTGCGTGAGATTTTCCTTGCAGAAGGGCGCGACGGACAGACACCCGTGGGCTATGTCAGACAAGCCGGGCGAGAAGATCAAAGCATCACCCTCACTACCCTTGCCGATTTTGATCCCGAACAAGTGGATATGTTTACCACCATCATTATCGGCAACTCACAGTCATACCTCTACGACGGGAAAATCATCACCCCCCGCGGCTACTACCGGGAGCCATCGGAAGATGAGGGAAAGAAAGGACAGCTCATCATGATGGAGTCATTCCGCACCATCGGGAGAGAGTTAAAAGGCAAGGATTATCCCCTCGACCATCTGTGGGCTCTGCTCCATGCTATCCACACCACTGCCGATTTCGACATGGAACAACTGCTCCACACCGACAACGGAGCTGTCGCCACTTTATATAATAGGGTAAAAGACGGCACACTGACCACCATTGTCACTGATGTAACAATGGTGACCAGCGGCATCCGCAAAGGAGCCTTGCAACGTCTCGGTATCGAAGCCAAATGCTATCTCAGTGATCCCCGTACAGCAGAACTCGCTGCCAGCCATGGCATCACCAGGACCCAGGCGGGCATCCGGCTCGCTGTAGAAGAGCATCCCGATGCCCTCTTCGCCTTCGGCAATGCCCCCACCGCCCTGATGGAGCTCTGTGACCTGATCCGCAAAGGCAAGGCTCACCCTACCGGCATCATCGCTGCCCCTGTCGGTTTCGTTCATGTCAAGGAGTCCAAACACATGGTCAAGCCATTCATGAACATCCCCAAAATCATCGTTGAAGGACGCAAAGGAGGAAGCAACCTGGCAGCCACCCTCTGCAACGCCATCCTCACCTTCGACGATGCCGCACAACTCAAACCTGGAAGAGACCTATGAAATTCTACGTCATCGGCATCACAGACCATCCGCAGCCGTTTTTTCCTCCCGAGGTATCCGACATCATCCAGAGGGGGAAAATCTTCTCTGGCGGCAAGCGGCACCATCAGATTGTGCGTCCTATCTTACCTGAGGGAGCAGAATGGATCGACATCACCGTCCCTCTGGATGCGGTGTTTGAACAATACCACGATGAAGTGGTGGTCTTCGCAAGTGGCGATCCGCTCTTCTTTGGTTTTGCCAACACCATCAAGCGCAAGATGCCCGATGCCGACATCCGTCTCTACCCCTCCTTCAACTCCCTGCAGATGCTGTCACATCGCCTTCTCCTCCCCTATCACGACCTGCGTGTTGTTTCTCTTACAGGCCGTCCTTGGGATGCGTTTGATCGTGCGCTCATCGAAGCCGCACCAAAGATTGGGATACTGACCGACAAGGAACATACGCCAACCACCATCGCCCGACGCATGCGCTACTATGGTTACGACTGCTATCAGATGCACGTCGGCGAGCACCTCGGCAACCCCACCCTCGAAAGGGTCACCTCTCTCACCCTTGAGGCAGCGGCACAACAGGAGTTTGAACATCCCAACTGCCTGATCCTCACGGGAAGCCCACAGCGCAGATGGGGCATTCCCGATGAGGAGTTTGCCCACCTTGACGGACGAGAGAAGATGATCACCAAGATGCCTATCCGACTACTCACGCTCCAGGCCCTTGACCTGCCCCATCGCCAGGTGCTGTGGGATATCGGTTTCTGTACGGGCAGCGTGAGTATCGAAGCACGTCTGATGTTCCCCCATCTGCATATCGAGGCATTCGAGGTCCGCCCCGAATGTGAGGCGCTTATCCACGAAAACTGCCGGCGCTTCCATGCGCCCGGCATCCATGTGCACATGGGTGACTTCTGCACGGTCTGTTGTGAGGACATCACACCCCCCGATGCCGTCTTCATCGGCGGCCATGGTGGAAGACTGAAGGACATCATGGCGAAAGTGCTTACGGTCCTTTCCCCCAATGGCATCATCGTCTTCAACAGCGTCACCTCGCCCGTCGTCGACCAGATGACAGACCGTCCGAGCAGCCGCCAACTCTGGGACGAAGCCTGCGAAGAACTGGGCTTGCATCCAGCCATTCCTCTCCGCATCCAACTCAACAACTATAACCCCATCGAGATACTCACATGCAAAAGATAGCCATCATCCCCATCAGCAAGGCAGGAAGCGAGATCGCCTCTACCTTGCAACGCCAACTGAATGCCCAGATCATCCAGCGCGCCCAAGTGGCCTCTGAATGGAAAGGGCACGACGCCTTTATCTTCATCGGAGCCATGGGCATCTGCGTCAGAACGATCGCACCGCTTGTAGAAGACAAACACACTGATCCTGCCGTGGTCTGCATCGACAGTTTAGGACAGCATGTCATTGCTGTCCTCAGCGGACATGTAGGCGGTGCCAACGACCTGACGCGAGACATCGCCACGATGATTGGCGCACGTGAGATCATCACCACGCAGAGCGACAATACCGGCTTATGGGCGCTCGACACGTTGACGAGACAATTCAACTGGAGAGAGGTAAGCGCCGGCAACAACATGAACGACTGTATCTTCACCTTTGTCAATAAACTCCCTACGGCACTATATATGGACATTCGCGATGAGGGTACAGACTATCTGGAGCGAACAAGCCCCAACCATGTGACCATCATCGACGACTTAGGCAAGGTAACCTCAGAAAAGTTCAGGCTTCTCATCTTCGTGTCACCATTCAACTACCCGTATCCTGAAGGCGTACAAGTACTGCATTTTGTGCCCAAGGTAGCAACACTTGGGTTTGGTCTGGCCAACCATCCGAAGGATTACCAAAATATATTCAGTGAAATCAAGAACGCGTTGATGGCGGTCAGCATCTTTCCGTGTTTCAAAAAGTGCTGTACGATAGACCTCAAGGCAGATGAGCCCTTCGTAAAGGAACTGATGGACAAGCACCAAGAGAAGGTGGAGTTTTTCACTGCCGAGGAACTGTCACAGGTAGAGGTGCCCCATCCCAGTCATATCGTACAGAAACATGTGGGCACCCCGAGTGTATGTGAGGCTGCCGCCATCCTCGGTTCCAACCATGGGAAACTGCTGATAGCGAAGATGAAAGGCAAGAATTGGACGGCTGCGTTGGCCATCGAAAAGCGGTATTTACGCCGACAGCAAGGACACATAGAGATTGTGGGAGCCGGACCGGGAGATCCAGATCTGGTGAGTGTGAGAGGTAGAAAGATGCTCGAGTGCGCCGACCTTATCCTCTATGCCGGTTCTCTCGTCCCCAAAGCCCTCACCGACTGTCACAAGCCAGGTGCCATCGTCCGTTCTTCCGCCGACATGAACCTCGAGGAACAATGCGCCCTGATGAAGGAACACTACAACCGCGGGCACCTCATCGTCCGCCTACATACCGGCGACCCCTGTATCTTTGGAGCCATTCAGGAACAGATGGCCTTTTTCGACCGAGAGGGGATGTCCTATCACATCACTCCCGGCATCTCCTCTTTCCTGGCAGCCGCCGCCGAACTGCGGTCACAGTTCACCATCCCCAACCGCACCCAGACCATCATCCTCACCCGTGGAGAAGGCCGCACGCCCATGCCTGAAAAAGAACGGTTGCACTTACTTGCCCGCAGTCAGAGCACGATGTGCATCTTTCTCAGTGCCGCCATCGTCGATGATGTGCAACGTGAACTGCTGATGGAATATCCTGAAGACACACCCGTGGCAGCCTGTTACCACCTCACCTGGCCAGATCAACGCATCTACCGGGGTGTGCTCCGCGACCTGGCAAAAATCGTGCACGACAACCACTTGACACTCACCACAATGCTAGTGGTGGGCGAAGCGATCGACAACCGTCAGGGTCTCTCACAACTCTATTCTCCCCACTTCACCCACCTCTATCGGAAAAGCGACAAATGATCCTTGTTTTTGGCGGTACCACAGAAGGTCGAAAAGCGGTGAGCGAGCTGGAGGAATCCGGTCGTCTCTTCTACTACTCCACCAAGAGCGGAGAACAAGACATCACGCTCCATCATGGCATCCGCATCGACGGTGCGCTCGATGAAGAGAAGATGGCCACGTTCTGTCTTGACCATGCGATCCGTCTCATCATTGACGCCGCACATCCCTTCGCCACCCTCTTGCATTCCACCATTGTCTGCGTCGCGCGCCGCCTCAATCTCCCTGCGATCCGTTTTGAACGGCTCTACCCACCTCGTGCCCATGATATCTGCTGGTGTGACGATTACAGCCACCTTCCCAACGATATACATACCCTTCTCGCTACCACAGGTGTGCAAAGCATCTCACGGTTGAGATACCTTGAAGAAAGAGGTGTGAAAGTGTTTTACCGTATTCTGCCCCGAAAGAGTTCATTGGCACTCGCCCTTCATCAGGGAGTCGATGAGAACTATCTTTGCTATTATCAGGAAGGAGAAGATGAGATGGAGGCGATGAAGGCGACAGGTGCCGATGCGATCCTTCTGAAAGAAAGTGGGATGACCGGTGGCTTCACCCGAAAAGTGGAAGCCGCCCGACAACTCGGTCTGCGTATCATTGCTATCCGCCGCCCGCCCACCGACACCTATTTCCACATTGTGGATGGCGAACATGGTCTTCGCCGGATGGTCGAGCAGTTGTTACCCGATTTCTTTCCGCTGCACAGCGGTCTTACCACTGGCACATGCGCCACTGCCGCTGCAGTGGCTGCCACCCGCCGCCTGTTGTGGGGTGAATGTCCCGAAAAAGTCGGCATACAATTGCCCAACGGGGAGACTATTGCCGTTGCTGTCGGTTATCCCGCCGTGGGTGCCAAGGTGGTGAAAGATGCCGGCGACGACCCAGATGTGACCGACGGTATGGAAATCAGAGCAGAGGTTTCTTTCGTGCCCCGTGACCCTTCAGAGTTTGGGAACAGCACCACAGCAGACTCAGAGGAAAAATTCCCTATCATCATCAAGGGAGGAAAAGGGGTTGGCACCTTTACGCTACCAGGCTTTGACTACCCTCCAGGCGAACCCGCCATCAACAAAGCCCCCCGACAAATGATCATCTCCAATCTCATCCCTTTGTTGGCGGCCAGCCATTGTCATGACACCCTGCAAGTGACCATCAGTGTGCCAGGCGGCGAAGAGACCGCCCTCCGGACATTCAATCCCCGGTTGGGCATCCAAGGTGGCATCTCCATCATCGGCGTATCCGGGATCGTAAAGCCCTTCTCCGAAGAAGCGTTCATCGACAGCATCCGGAAATGCATGACGGTGGCTCACGCCAGCGGCAGCCAACGTGTGGTCATCAACAGTGGCGCTAAGAGCGAGAGGTATATCAAGTCAATGTATCCAGATCTTCCTCCACAAGCCTTTGTGGAATACGGCAATTACATCGGAGCGACCCTCAAGGAAGCCCACGCTTTAGGTTTCCGGAAAGTAACACTTGGCGTGATGATGGGAAAGGCCGTGAAACTGGCTGAGGGGCATCTTGACACCCACAGCCGCAAGGTGACGATGAGCAAGGATTTTATCGCTCAGATGTTGCAAGAATCAGGATGCACATCATCCACCATCCACCGGGCCAACGGCATGACCTTGGCCAGGGAATTGTGGGACATCGTGCCCGCATCACAAATAGATGCTTTCTGCGACACAGTCATCCGGCACTGTCAGGCGCATTGTGCGCCGCTTCTTCCACAAGGCGAACTGACCATCTTTCTCATCGATGAGCACGGCAACATCCATGCGCTCTCCCATCCATGAGCCATTTTCAAAAATCAAGAAATCATCACTCCCCTACTTCATCTTTCCTACGGTGAAAGAGCACAGAGGCTATGACAGGAGCACCCACCAACGCCGTGACAGAATTGACCGGCAGCGCTCCCTCAAAGCCAGGCATCCTGGCCAACAGATTGCAGAGAAGAGCCAGTCCTGCCCCCGCCAGTGCTGTCCCCGGCATCAGCAGGCGATGATCGGATGACTGAAAGATGGCTCTGCAAAGATGCGGAACCGCCAGTCCGATAAACATAATCGGTCCGCAATATGCCGTCACGATCGCCACCAAGACACCTGAACAGGCAATGACCCACATCCTTGCCCTACGGATATTGAGACCAAGGTTCTGCGCATAACCATCACCCAACAGCAACAGGTTCATCGTCTTGACCAGCAACATTGACAGAGGCAACAACACCAGCATGATGAAGACAAACAGCAACATCTGGTCGCCCGACACCCTGGCAAACGATCCCAGTCCCCAGACGACAAATGCCTTGACATCCTCCTCAGGTGAAAAGAACTTGAGCACACCGATGATGGCATTGGCCAAATAACCAATCATCACACCGATGATCAACAGCGTAACACCAGACTCTACACGCCGGGCCACCCACACGATAAGCGTCATCACGGCCAAGGCGCCCACGATGGCTGCTATAGACATCGCCACATCGCCAAGATAACCTAACCGACTCAGGGCAACGCCGCCCAGCGAACCGGACATCAGCACGACCAATGCCACACCTAAGGATGCGCCATTGGAGATACCGAGAACAGAAGGACCGGCCAAGGGATTGCGGAACACCGTCTGCATCTGCAAACCGCTGACGGCCAAGCCTGCACCTGCCATCAACGCCGTCAGCGCCTGAGGCACGCGGGAGCTCCAGATGATGTTGTGAAAAACAGAGGCTCCGTCCCCTCCTGCTGTGGGCGGGGAGAAAAGGATTCCAATGACTTCACCCACAGGAATCTTCACCGTGCCCAACAGGAGATTGAGGATGAAGAGGGAGAGGATCAAGAGGATGAGAAAGAGGAATGAAGCGGTCCGTTTCATGCTTTACCTTTTCTGAATAGATGTGTGAAGTTTTTGTTATACAACTCCGAGAGGCCTTGGCGGTTGTCGATGGCCTCACCCACGACGAGCATGGTAGTGAGGGTGAGATGGTTATCGTGGACAATCTTGGCGAGGTCTTTCAACACACCTCGATAGATGTGCTGGTCGGGCCAGGTGAGGTGGTAGCAGGCCGCCACGGGTGTGTCTTCGGGGTATTCCATGAGAAGTTCGCGCTGCACATCATCAACGATGGCTGCGCTGAGGAAGATGCACATCGTGGACTGCGAGCGGGCGAGGAGGTGGAGCTGCTCGCGTTCGGGCATCGGTGTACGGCCTTCACCACGAGTGAGAATGATAGTCTGCGTGCGTTCGGGGATGGTGAACTGAGAGCGCAGTTCGGCAGCGGCGGCGAGGAACGAGGAGATACTGGGCGTGATGTGATAATGCATACCATGAGCATCGAAGAACGCCATCTGCTCCTGAATGGCTCCGAAGATGCAAGGGTCGCCCGTATGCAGACGAACGATGTACTTACCCTGGTCGTAGAACTGCTTCATCAGTTCACATTGTTCCTCAAGATTCATATCGGCCGATGAGCGCACCACAGCGCCTGGTTTATGACATTCCGTCAGGGCTTTAGGTACAAGGCTGCCAGCATAGAGAATCAGGTCTGCCCGTTCCAACATCTTTCGGCCTCGCACAGAAACGAGGTCGGGATCACCAGGACCGGCACCGACAATCTCGATGTGACCCTCACGTAGATACTTACGGTCGATGGCTACGGCAAGTGTGAAGTCCTTTCCCTTCACCTTCGGCAATAGCAGTTTTCCATGATTGGAAGCCAACAGGGCAGCAGCTTCACAGACGCTGGGCGTACCCACATGTTTCTCTACCGTTTCGCTGGGCGTGGGGACATCTACCGCGGCCAGTTCATCGGCAGTATAGAGTTTAAGTTCAAGTCCGTATCGCTCTTCTTGGAACTTCTGGATAACAGGTTCCTCCGCTTTGATATCAATGGTACAGATATTGCGGATACATTCAGACCAGAGATAAATATTGTGTTCAGCAAGCAGTTGCTGGATATCCTCATAAGTATCGACTGGTGCCTGATGGGCAAGTCCGATGCCCAAATCCAACACTTGTGGGGTATATTGAACGACCAATAAATCAGATGGTAAAGAGTAGATGAAAGGAGACACAACAATTGCTAAAGTGTAGTCTCCCTCCATAATTTCATCAACAGAATGAACTATGGTCACATGTGTGGGACAAGTGCGTTCGAGATAATCGGTGCCCTCGTCGCGAATATCAAGCAGAAGAGCCACAGGCTCCCGATTGACGAACTTACTTATCGCCGTATTGAGGTCGCCCACATAACTCATGTGCCAATCATAATTCTCATAGATAGTATCAAGTGCCCAAAGTCCTGCGAGGTCGCTCTGGGTGGTGACGACAGCCTTGGCACCGAGTAAATCCGCAAGGACTTCAGCGAGGGCGTTGGCACCGCCAACGTGGCCGGAAAGCACGGGGATGACATGTTGACACAAAGAGTCAACACAGAGGACGGCTGGGTCGGTGTGTTTGTCCTCGATAAGCGGGGCTATGGTGCGGACGCAGATGCCCATGGCGCCGATGAAGACGAAGGCATC
>CADCQC010000156.1 GCA_902803455.1 uncultured Prevotellaceae bacterium | reverse complement strand
TTACCGTGCGTTGTCTTCTCTTCCCAAACCTGTGTTGCAGCAACAAGTAAAAATCAACGGGGAGAAGGCTGACGTGACAATTAAGAATGTGGGGAAGACACCTGCTGTATTCCTTCGTCTGAATCTCAAAGGCGGAGACAATGAGCAGATTCTCCCTGTCATCTACAGCGATAACTATGTGACATTGATGCCCGGTGAACAGCGGATCATCACCATCACATGGAAGCGGCAGGATGCCCGTGGCCAGCAGCCTCATATCGAAATAACCTCCCTATAAAGCGACCGTATGAAAAGAATAGCGATGCTCCTGGGCGGGCTGATGATGGTGTCGACCATTTTTGCCGCAGGCTACAATGACCTTAAAGACTTTCCCAATGTTGCAGAGAAACCTATGGCCAACTGGTTCCCATTGGTGTCGGCAGAAAGCGCGTCTGCCATCTGTATTGATTCTCAAGACGATCCCGTTGTAGGTGTTGCGGCAGGAATGCTCGCAGAAGATGTGGAACGGGTGACTGGCCGGCGCTCCGTGATAAACCACGTGCTGCCGAGAAGTGCGGCTGTCGTGGCGGGCACCTTGGGTAAGAGCCGACTCATAGACTATGTCATGAAAGGCCGGAAAATCGATGTCAGCGGCATCCGTGGCAAGTGGGAGTCGTTCATCATCACTACCACAGAGCATCCAAAGTTTCATACCCCGCTGCTGGTGATCATAGGCAGCGACCGGCGCGGCACGGCTTTCGGAATTACCTCGCTCTGCGAGGCCATGGGCGTCTCACCTTGGTATTGGTGGGCTGATGTCACACCCGCCCATCATCCTACTCTCTATGTAGAGTCTGGAACCTTCCTGCAAGGCGAACCTTCGGTGCAGTATCGTGGCATTTTCATCAACGATGAGCGATTCGGCGGTTGGGCACGCTGGGCGGAGAATACCTACGATAAAGAGACGGGCAAGGTGGGGCCGAAGACATACCAGAAAGTTTTTGAGTTGTTGCTGAGGCTGAAGGCTAACTACCTCTGGCCTGCCATGCACCCTGGCACACAGGCTTTCAACGATGACCCCGAAAATGCTCGCTTGGCCGACAAATATGCCATCGTCATGGGATCATCTCACTGCGAGCAGATGTTGCGCAATAACGAAGGTGAATGGAAGGCGGTAAATGAGCGAGCCAAGGCTGAAGGCAAGAAGGGCTTAGGCGACTTCAACTACATCACCAACCGTAAGACAATGCAAGATTACTGGGAGTCTCGTATCAAAACCAACGGCAAATACGAGAATACCTATACCCTCGGTCTGCGTGGCATTCACGATTATCCTATGGAAGGTGCCAACAGCACCGAAGAACGCGTGAAGTTGATGCAGCAGGCCATTGACGACCAGCGCGACATGCTCCGGCGTAACATCAAAAAACCGCTGGAGGAGATTCCACAGGTGCTCTGTACTTACGAAGAAGTGCTCGAGGCCTACCACAATGGACTTCAAGTTCCCGATGATGTCACCATGCTTTGGTCGGACGACAAACATGGTTATTGCCGTAATCTCTCGAACCCCCAGGAACAACAGCGAAGGGGTGGGGCAGGCATCTACTATCATCTGTCGTATCATGGCGACCCTGCCAGTTGGATTTGGCTCAGTCCGCTTTCGCCCGCTTTCCTCTCCACCGAACTGACAAAAGCCTATACCCACGGGGCACGGAAGATTTGGGTGTTTAATGTGGGTGACATCAAACCTGCAGAAAAGGAAATCTCCTTTGTGATGGAACTGGCTTGGGATATCAACAGATGGCAGCCCGCTGAAGCACATGATTACATCCGATATTGGGCAGAAAAAACCTTCGGACCTACAACAGCTCTGGATATTGCCGACCTGATGGCACGCTACTATCGGTTGCAGGCTGGTGGCAAGGATGCCCATGTCTGGTTTGTCAATTATACGGAGCAGCAGGTGGCCGAAAGGCTTCGCGAGGCAAGGAGCCTTGAGACCGAGGCTGAACTGCTGGCAAGCCGCATTCCTTCTCACTTGCAGGATGCCTACTTTGAACTTGTATGCTATCCCATTCGTGGGGCAGCGATGCTCAATGAGTATCAGCTTCTGGCTCGCCGCAGCATGGTCTGCGCCACCCGTTTAGATAGCCTTGGCGCCATGGCCGATGCGAGACGTGTACAACTGATGTTCCGCCAACTCAATGAGTGGACGCGCCACTACAACGAAGACATTCAGCATGGAAAGTGGCGTGAGTTCTTCAACTGGCAACCTTATCATTGGTTCCGCTCCGAGAAGATTGATCCGCCCATAGCAACGCCCAGTTTGCTTTCTCAGGCAATACTTGCCCCACAGCCTCGTTTCCTCAGCGTGGCTGATGCGCTGTCATCCAATGGCCTTGTTGTCGAAAGTCGTCAGAATGTGGATGTCCCTCTCTGGATTGAGGCGCTGACGCCTATCCGAAATTTCTCAAAGGCTCCTGAGGATAATGTGTTCTGCCGTATTACAACAGACAACGACTCGTTCAATGCCTCGGCCACACCTATCAACAATGTTTGGCACGCACCCTATGTCGGACCGATGTGGAGCAAGGTGGGAACCCTGCATCTGAAAAAAGGCATCAACCATCTCAAGATAAAAGATTTGAAATCCGATGCGCGTATTGACCACATCTTCCTGGGTCTTTGGCCTCCTTTCCAGGATGAGCCTCGCCAGCGTATTGCCGCGGCAGACTATCGGCAATGTCGTGACAGCCGTGAAGGCCATGTTGCAAAGATAGCGGGACTTGGCTTCAAGGATGGTGTGCTTGTTCAGCCCTTTGACACACCGTCATATCAGATAGAATCGGCTCCCTATGTGGAATACAACCTTGACCTCCAAGCCGGTGACTGCCTGATAGAAATCCGAACGCTGCCCACCCTCCACGTCTATGAGGGGAGAGATGCCCGTTATGCCGTGCAACTGGGCGATGGCGAGCCACAAGTGTTCTCTATCCATGCAGGCGATTTCACTGCAGAGTGGCGGCTGAACGTGTTGCGTGGATATGCTTCCCGCAGCATCTCCATCCCGGCTTCAGCGAGGGGTGCTCAGCGGCTACGTATCAGCCTCCTTGATCCGGGCATCGTACTCCAGGAGATACTCGTCCATCAACAACCATAGCGCTCATCCTGTTAGTTGCATAAATCTTATTGTGCAACGATCGACATACTTCCGGCGGTCAAACCTTCAGACTGGGCCGTCAGGGTGAGTGTCGATGGCTGACGACTGCTTTGGATGAGCACCTGTGCCAGACCGTTAAAGGCAGGGATACTGAAATCGTGACAATCTCGTTGCTTGGGATGGTCCTCTCCCAAGAATGACGGGTCGCCATTGCCGACACCGAGGATATGCCCTTCGCCCTCTAGATGGAAAGTCAGCGCAGGACAGGCATCGGGCACGACACGTCCCTTGGCGTCTTGCACCTCGATGGTGACTACTGCCACATCGCGACCATCGGCTGTGATCGTGGCGCGGTCGGCCTTCACTACGATTTTGCTGGCGGGCTTGGTGGTCTCGATGGTCTGGGTCATCACCCGCCTGCCGTTTTGATAACCGACAGCCACCACCTTGCCTGGCTTGTAGATGGTTTTCCACTTCAAGTGGCCATTCTTGGGCATCGGCTGTCGGCCCAGTTTTTTGCCATTTACCATCAGCTCCACCTCATCGCAGTTGCTGTATGCCCACAATTCCACCTCTTCTCCCTCGTGGCCGGCAAGGTTCCAATGGGGGAAGATGTGCAGCACGGGTTCGTCCGTCCACCATGACTTCAGATACCAAGCTTCATCTTTCCAGAACCCGCAGTAGTCCAGAATGCCAAACTCAGAGTCATGGGCTGGAAACGACAGCGGATTGGGCTCGCCCCGGTAGTCGAACCCTGTCCAGTAGAAGATGCCTGCAGCCCATGGGCGCTCTGCATAGAACTTCCAACCACGCTCGATGACGTTTTCCACATGATGGTGGGTGGTGTCGCGGTTCATCGACACCATGTGCCCTGGCGCATCCTTGGTGTTGAAATAGATGCCGCGTGTGCCACAGCCCGTGGTCTCTTCCGTTCCTACAATCTTCCACGTGGGATTCTGCTGTTTACGCTCGTCGACGCTGTTCTGGCTGATATAATTGAACCCCACCACATCGAGGCCTTTTATCATCTCGCCACCACCGGCATTGGCAATGGTGGAGTGACGTGTCGGGTCAAGCAGACGGGTATACTCGCGCATCGCTTCTGCCACCCTGCGACCTGGCACCGTATTTTCCATACCCCATTCTTCGTTGCCGTCGCTCCATAAGATAATCGAGGGGTGATTGCGGTCGCGCTTGATCATGTTCTCCAACAGACGCAGATGCTCGGCATTGATGCCTGAGAGGCGGTTCTCGTCGATGACTAAAATACCCTCGCGGTCGCAGATATCGAGTAGGGCAGGGGTCATGGGATTATGGGAGGAACGGTAGGCGTTGCAACCGAATTCTTTCAGCTTCCTGATGCGCCATGCCAGCAGGGCATCGGGGATGGCTGCACCCACGCCGGCATGGTCTTGGTGCATGTTGGCGCCTTTCAGTTTCAAGGACGTCCCGTTGAGCAGAAATCCCCGGTCGGCATCAAACTCAATCTGGCGTATCCCCGTCGTGGTCTCATAGATGTCCTTGACCTTACCGTCCACCGTGACCGTCGTTTCCACTTTATACAAATAGGGATCGGTCGTGCTCCAGAGATGCGGATTGCTGATATCGAACTGCTGCTTGCATCCGAGGGTTTCTTTGGGCTTCAAGGTCAGCGGTTCCGTGCTGCTTTTTGCCACCTCGTGGCCTTGAGCATCCAAGAGACGCTGGCTCACCCGACAGTTCTGGGTCTTCAGCGAACTGTTGTTGATGTCTGTCTCGACATGTAATGTTGCCTTGGCGTAAGGCTGTGCCAAGTCGGCATAGACAAAGGTGCCGAAAGGTGCCACACTGACTTCTGCGGTTTTCAGCAGCCAGACATCACGGTAGATGCCCGCACCCTCGTAAAACCAGCCTTCCTCAAGGGTGGCGTCGGCACGGACACAGATCAGGTTGTCACCACCATAGTTCACATACTCAGTCACGTCATACACCTGCGTGGCATAGCCGCTGGGCTCCGTACCCATATAAAATCCGTTGAACCAGATACGGGCATTGCGGAAGATGCCGTCGAATTGCAGGGCAATGTGTTTTCCAAGGTCTTCAGCGGGAATCTGTATCACCTTGCGATACCAGCCTACACTGGTTTCTGGATACTTATAGCCAACTGTTTTGTATCCGTGAGAGTGACTGGCAGAGCGTGCATAAGGCAACACCGTCACCCAGTCATGGGGCACCGTTACCGTCTGCCAGGCGGAATCGTCAAACTTGCCTGAATAAGGTCCTTCGTTATGGATGGAGTTGGCTTTCGTCAAATAGTTGAAATACTCCGTTCCACAGCCAAAGTCCTTGGATGGGTCGGCTGCATGACCGAATGCGAATTTCCAATCTTCGTCAAGAAGGATTTTCTCTCTCACGTTTTGGGCTCTCATACCCATGGCGACCATCAAGATCACCACAGCACACAGAATCCTTGTATGGGTCATGTCGATATACTTTATAATTCCAACCTGTAAGCTACGACATCGTGACTCTTGACGGTGATTTTCCGTTCAGGTTTGTTCTTTACGGATGTCTTTCCTTCTTTTTTGTGCGTCCACAGGTTGTAGACGCGATAAACCTGGGTGTCCAGTTTGGTGCTGCGTCCACTCACCTCCTTGTCTGTCAGGTTCAGGTCCTGCCAGTTCAGCTCGTAAGTGACGTCACTGCGTGTGGGATTCAGAATGGCAAACGCCCAATTGCCGTTGACCAATGGCTTGAGCCAGAACTGTAAACCGTCGCGATCCATACAGTGCCATCCTTGCACGCCCAACGGATCTTGGTCGATGGCGATCATCTCCTTGTTCAGCAGTATGTTGCGGGTTGCCTCACTCATATTGCGCAGGTCATTGCCGAGAATCAGCGGACTGGCCATCATGCACCACATCGTGAAGTGGGCGCGGTCTTCGCTCTCCGACATCCCGTTGCCCACCTCAAGCATGTCGGGGTCGTTCCAATAGCCTGGGCCTGCATACTGACGGAGACTGTCGTTAAAGGCGATGCACTGCATGACACCAAACTGGCTATAGCCTGCCTCGAAAACGCGGAGAGAGTCAAAACTGCACCAGATGTCGGGCGTGGTTCGCCACGAATGTCCTATATCGCGGGCCCATTTCCATGGCTTGCTATTGCCCCATTCACACATACTCAAGAAGATGGGACGGCCACTGGCGCGCAGGGCATCGCTGATGAGCTGGTAGGCGCCGTGGGGATTCACGTTGGTAGTGTTGCACCAGTCATACTTCAGATAGTCCACTCCCCATCGGGCATACTGCAAGGCATCCTGATATTCATGTCCTAATGAACCTGGCATGCCGGCACAAGTTCCCGTACCGGCATCGCTGTAGATACCAAGTTTCAGACCTTTCGCATGCACATAGTCGGCCACGGCTTTCATGCCGTTGGGAAACTTCTTGGGGTCTGCCTGGATAAATCCGTCACCGTCACGCTGACCGTGCCAGCAGTCATCAATGTTGATATAGGTATAACCCGCATCGCGCAGACCGCTCTCCACCATCGCATCGGCAATGCCTTTGATGATATCTTCGGAGATGTTACCTTGAAACTTGTTCCAAGTGCTCCAACCCATCTGGGGAGTGTCTGCCAGATGTTCCCATTTTTGTGCCTGTACAGGCATTGCCATCAGTACGAGCGTAGCGAACATGATGACCATAAAATTCTTTGTCTTCATCGTTAGTGCTGAATATAGGTTCAAAGTTTGTCAGTAAAGTTAATAAAAACTGATTTGTTTTTGGATGTCCTTATTCTCGGTCAGTGTCGGTATTATTACCTCTTCATGTCACATGAATCATGTCTGTTTCGTACAAAAGTAATCAATTGTGGTGATTTGAACATTCGATTTGGGATTAAATATATTCTATTTTGCAACATAGGTCAAAAAATAGTCATTATTATACGTGAATAGAGTGTTTGTTTTTACCAATTTTTCTTTATTTAGCATTCGTTCAATCGGCGCCGCCTTTGGTAAATGCTCAAATGACGAACTGCATCACATTCTTGCCTTCTGCTTGTCGCCGGCACCGGAACCGCGGTACTTTGAGCGGGCCTCGTTGAACTTCCATGTGAGGTTGAGCATAAAGGTGCGACGGGCGGGATTATGGACAGTCAGGTCGCGATAGCCATAGATAATGGCATCGGTCTTGTTGGTATTGAAGAGGTCGAGGCAGCGCAGGTCGGCAGTCAGTGTGCCGAGACGACGTAGATTGAAGTCCTTCTGAAGACCAAAGCTGACTACGATGCGCGGCTCAGTGATGCGGAAATTGTTGTAATCTCCCTTCGTGGCCCCTTCCACATCGGCACTCAAACGAAAAGCATGAGGCAGTTCGATGGTGTTACGCCAGGAACCGTTGAACCATGGCCGGGAGAGTGTGATCACCTCGCCAGTGGCAGTAGGCGACTTGTAGTTCTGCAACATGGTAACGACCGACCATGTGGGATGCCAGCAGCCGATGACGGGACGTGCGGAGGCGATGACGGTCAGACGG
>CADCQC010000155.1 GCA_902803455.1 uncultured Prevotellaceae bacterium | reverse complement strand
GCCTCTTCCGCCAAGAGTGGAAAGATGGATGAGATCCTACCCATGGGTGCCAATTTGCAGATGATTTTCTTCCGGCGGTCAAAAGAAGATGTCATCGTGAGATTGTTGCACAATGAGAGAGATTTTGAGATTCCAGTCACGCCCGTGATGGCGCATTATTACAGATGGAGCGACATCAAGGCCATGATGGCCCAGCGCATCCATCAACTGGCGCATGAGCGGCGCCTCAACACCCTCCATACGATGGTGGGCACAGCGCAGGCCAACACCCAGTCGGCGGGTTTGTTTGGCAAGGGCAGCGAGGAACACGGACAGACCTTGCCCGCCGTCCTCACTCCCAACGGACAGAACTTCTGGACCCCGCAGACCCGTGACACAGAAAAGAAATGCATCGCACCCTTTTATTATGCAGACTCACTGTGGCAAGGCATGCGCAACTCACACTGGATCGTAGGAGGATGCACCCAGGACTATGGCTCGTTTACCATAGCAGCTTTGGGAGGCCCGTTGCGCACCGCGCCAGCAAGTCGGGCCACCCGTTTCAGCCATCACGCAGAGGTGTCGCATCCCTATTACTACGCTGCTTCTTTGCCCGATGAACATCTCCGGGTCGAGCTCACGGCCTCCGCGCATGGCGCCATCATGCGCATCACCCCCGACCGAGACCAACAGGTGCATGTCGTCTTCCAGCCCAACAGCGATGAGGGCGAGGGCGGGGCAGTGATCGATACTGGGCACCACACCGTGTATGGCTATAACCCTGTTCACCGCATCTATCAGGGTTGGGGCGAGCGTGCAGGGTTTAGTGGTCATCTGCTGATGGAATACGCGGATACCCCCGTGGATTACGGCTCATTTGTGGGAGATCTCCATCATCAAGGCTCCACCACCATTGGAGACCAGGAGCAGTCGGGCATATGGCTGACTTTTGAGGGCAAGGCCCACCAACCCATCGAACTGCGGTTGGCCTCTTCGTTTACCGGACGTGAGGGCTGCGAGCGCAACATGGCAGCAGAGGTGACAGGGAAAGGATGGGTGGCCCTCATGGCCGAAGCCGCAAAAACATGGGTGGAACGCCTGCATACCATCGATGTGGAAGGAACGGATGATACGGCTGTCAACCAATTCTACGGCGCCCTTTATCGAACCTCTTTCTTGCCGCGGTTGCTGAGTGACGCCGATGGCGCATATCCACGATTTGCCAACGGCTCCGTCATGCAGGGCCAACGCCCCGTCTATACCGATTTCTCGATGTGGGACACCTACCGTGCCCTTCATCCCCTCTATTTCCTCATCGCTCCCAAGGAGTCGGCCGACATGATGCAGTCATTGGTCAATATGGCCGAGGAGGGCGGTTGGCTGCCGATCTTCCCCTGTTGGAATTCCTATACGGCGGCGATGATCGGTGACCATTGTGCCGCCACGTTGGCGGATGCCTATGTGAAAGGCATCCGCGACTTCGACGTGCAGAAAGCCTACCAGGCCATGCGGCGCAACGCTTTTGAGTCGCCGGCATCGGAGAGCGACTATGTCAACGGCATGGGGCGGCGCGCCTTGACCTCCTATCTCAAGTATGGATATATTCCTTTGGAAGACTCGGTGGCCGAGGCGTTTCATCAGCAAGAGCAAACCTCCCGCACGCTGGAATATGCTTTCGACGACTTTGCCGTGGCACAGATGGCCAAAGGACTGGGCTATCATGACGATTACCGGCAACTCATGCGCAGAGCCGACAACTGGCGACAGGTGATCAATCCCCACACAGGATATGCTGACGGCCGACATGCCGACGGACATTTCGAGAACAATACCGATATCATTCATCGGAAGAGTTACATCACCGAGGGGGCGACTTGCCATTATACCTGGTATGTGCCCCACGACCCGGCAGGTCTTGCCCGTGTGATGGGTGGTCAAGAGACCTTCATTGCCCGACTCGACTCCATGTTCACGGAAGGACGCTACTGGCATGGCAACGAACCCTGCCACCAGATACCCTACCTGTTTGACTATGCGGGCCGTCCAGACCTGACACAAAAATGGGTGCGCCATATTCTCCTCACAGAGTATAATGACACTCCGGGCGGTCTGTCAGGAAATGACGATGCGGGCCAGATGTCAGCATGGTATGTCTTCTCGGCGATGGGATTCTATCCTGTCTGCCCTGCTACCGACCAGTATATGATGGCCTCTCCGCTCTTCAGGCGTGTGGCCATCCATCCGTCAGGTGGCGCCACCTTCACTATTGAGGCACCACAAGCCGATGCCGACCATCTGTATGTCCGTGAGGC
>CADCQC010000154.1 GCA_902803455.1 uncultured Prevotellaceae bacterium | reverse complement strand
TTTCCCTCTGTCAGAATAGGCTTTTTCCCTCCTCTGTTTAGGAATAATCCTTTTGATGCCCCATCATTCCGCATTATCTTTGCATCAGAAAAAGTAATCAAATAGATCAATTGTTTCACACTTTAATATTAACAACAATGAAAAAGATGATGTTTTTGGCAATGATGATGACGATAGCCATCTCTGCCTCAGCAATGACATACACACAGGCTCGTAACGAGGCTCTTTTCCTCTCCGACAAGATGGCCTATGAACTGAAACTCACCAATAGCCAGTTTGATGCTGTCTATGAGATCAACCTCGACTATTTGATGGCAGTCAACCGTCAGACGGATATTTCAGGATATTCCTGGACGCGTCGCGACAACGACATGCGCCATGTGCTCTCCGCTTATCAATACAGGGTGTTTAAGACAACGTCTTACTTCTATCGTCCGCTCTCATGGAAGAATGGTAATTGGTACGTCAATGTCTATTCCAACTATTCCAATCACGGAAAGATGTATCATGCAAGACCCAACAACTATTATTCCTACAAAGGCGGCAATAGCAAGAAAGGACACAATTATTATGCTGACCGTGGCGTGGTGAAACCCAATGATCATCCTTCAAATGGCAACGGATCCTTCAGCACACATGGACACGTCGACAGAATACCTAACTCACCTGCAGGTCTGATGGCTCATTCAGGAAACAACAGAAACAACAACGGCCATTTCGGAAACCGCAGATAGAGTGAAAACCAATTCAATAATTGATTAGATTGGATTTGTGAAATGACAAGAAAGTCCTTAAGATCTTTGAAGACCTTAAGGACTTTTTAAATGGGATCAGGCATGAACAGCGATGAACAGCTGCTTGCGGCTCTTGCCGCTCATGGATCCACGTTTTTCTATGCCTGAGAATTGGATTCCTTCAGAGGAATCTTGTCGATGCGGGCCTGATGACGGCCACCTTCAAACTCAGTGGCAAAAAACTCATCCATAATCAATGAGGCGGTGGCCTCGTCGATGAAACGGCCTGGCATCACAAGCACATTGGCATTGTTGTGCTGGCGGATGAGATGCGCAATCTCGGGTATCCAGCAGAGACCAGCGCGGATCGACTGGTGCTTGTTGAGCGTCATGCTGATACCCTCGCCACTGCCGCAGATAGCTATGCCGGGATACACCTCACCACGCTCAATGCCTTCGGCAAGGGCATGGCCAAAATCGGAGTAGTCGCACGATGCCTCGCTGTAGGTGCCGTAGTCTTTCCACTGATAACCGTTGTCGTCGAGATACTTCTTGACAAATTGTTTGAGAGCATAGCCAGCGTGGTCGCTGGCTATACCGATAATCTTTGTTTCCATATCACTCATTGTCGGTTTTCGTCATGAGAGAGAAACATCAGCTTATTCTGCCAAGAGTTTCTTCACCTGCTCGTAGACATTCTGGCCGGTGTAGCCAAGTTTCTCATCGAGCACCTTGTAAGGAGCGGAGAAACCGAAGCTCTGGAGACCCCAGACAACACCGTCACCACCTACCAGACCTTCAAGTGTCACAGGAAGACCTGCGGTGAGGCCAAATTTCTTCTTTCCGGCAGGAAGGACACACTGCTGATACTCTTTCGGTTGTGAGCGGAAGAGACCCTCGGAGGGAACACTCACCACGCGCAACTTCACACCGTCAGCGCGAAGCAGGGCGGCACCTGCCTCCAATGTGGAGACTTCGGAACCGGAAGCGAGAAGAATGACATCATAGTCATCGTCGGAACCTGCCACGACATAGGCACCCTTTGTGGCTTGGCTGTAATCGTTGCCTTCGGGAAGCATGTCGATGTTCTGACGTGAGAAGATGAGAGCGGTCGGAGTCTCGGTGTTCTCCATGGCCATGCGCCAGCAGACAGTGGTCTCTTCTGCATCAGCAGGACGGACAACGAGCATCGAGTTCTTGCCGCTGTGATTCTTCAGCTTCTCCATCAGACGGATCTGGGCTTCCTGCTCCACTGGCTCGTGGGTAGGACCATCCTCACCCACACGGAAGGCGTCGTGTGTCCAGATAAACTTCACAGGCAACTCCATCAGGGCGGCCATACGGACAGCGGGTTTCATGTAGTCGGAGAAGACAAAGAAGGTGCCGCATGCAGGAATC
>CADCQC010000153.1 GCA_902803455.1 uncultured Prevotellaceae bacterium | reverse complement strand
CACAGCCATCACGGGAACCGCCAAAGCGGTGAATTTCATCAGCCACGTATTAACTCTCATCCGGTATGAGATTGTCAATATCAAGGATTCTCAGTTCCAATGCCCTCACGACCAATCTTGTGGCATTGACGCTATACCCACCATTTCCATTAGGAAACAGTTTTTGCACCAGTTCATTCTGTCGTTTCTCAAGGCTTTTCACGCCAAAAGGCATCCCACGCAGATTTGTGATCTGATCTTTTGTATAGCCCAGAGCCAGGTGTCTGAGGAAACGCTCATCGTACTCATCAATCTCATAATTGACCATTGCCTCCTGTTTCATCAACTGGCTACCGACACTATATTTGAAGCGTTCGACGATTTTTTCAAGAATTGGTTCATTGAACACCAATCTTTTTCCGCTCATGACACTGAACACATCCCCTCTTGTCAGCAATTCGCCACTTTTGAGGATGATACCGTCAGCCCCTGCGTCGAGCACATCAACCCACAGTTTCTCATTGAGAATCTCTCCTGTGAAGATGAGCACCTTCACATGAGGATGCATCTCTTTGGTCTGTCTGCATATTTCTACACCTACAGTGGTCGACCCACCCAGTCCCAAGTCAAGCAGCACCAAGTCGGGCAATTGTTGCTTGATCAACTTCCAGTAAGCCATTTCATTATTGGCCGTACCGATGATTTGGGCTTCAGGAATGTCGTTTCGGATAATACCTTCGGTGCCTTTAAGTTCAAGGGCTACATCCTCGACAATGATGATTTTGAAGTTTTCCATTTGATATGATTATTTAATGATTTCCTTTTATGATACATGTGATAGAATTCCCCCTTTAGCCCTCACGATCGTGATGACAATCTCAGTGGCATTGTCTTTAGGATGCGCCATGATGCCACATGCCCTTGCATTGGTGGTTTCTCCCACATCTCTGACGATCTGTCTGCACAACAGCCACGGCATGTTGTTGATATGAGGATTAAACAATTCCATGCATTCCTCATCACTGAGTTTCAAGTTAGCGATGGTCGCTCTGATCACGAGATAGCGGTCCCCCTTCTCTTCAAGGCTGAAAGACATAGGATTTGTTCCAGCCTGTTTTTTGAGGATATCAAACAGATAGGTCAGCATTTGTCTATCCCCCAAAATGGTGGCATTGGCAAGCGGTTGGTTGGCCACTTGAGGCAGCAAGTCAGCTACGACAATTGGAGAGCAGTTAAGTTTGACACTCTCCACCTGTTTCATCGCCTGCGCACTCAGCAAAGTATAGAGTTGTTTGTAATAACCCGCCAATTCAGAAATGCCCTGAAGTTGACTGTCTCCCGTTCCGATCAGTGTTTTAATCCTTGAGGGATAATACATTGTCTCATGTTTCAGTGTACTGAGACAATTGTCGAGCACGCTATTGCAAACATGAAGTTTATCGATTTCAAATTGGCATTTTCTCACCTCATCCTGCGCAAGGTCAATGTCTTCAAGCCTTCTCTTGTTGGCATCCATGCTTGCCTTTAACGTGGTGATGAGTTGATCGGCAATCTCCTGGAGCGGCTCAGGCAACGGTTCCTCCTCATAGGCAGCCCTTTTATGTTTTTCTACCTGCCCGTTTTTCAGGTCTTCTTTACCTGCCAGTCTTTGTATCTCATTGAGTTTTCGCGTACTATCCATCTCAGATGTGAGCACGTTGTTCATCGCCCTCACCCGTTCGAGGCAGAAGCGATAATACACCTGATGCCTGTAATAAAGCAAGAAATACGCCAAGAGTATGAGCAGCGAGAGGATGATGAGAATCACGACGGCCATATACATGTTGGTCTCCGTCTTTTTCATCACGCTACAATAGTCAGCCAACGTGGCATCCGCCGACATCTCCTTATACAACTGCGTATAGACTTTATTGTTGTAACGGTAAGTGGTCCATTCGTGAAGCGCGAGTGCAGCGACCGCCAACTCGTTACGCAGTTTCAAAATCACATGATAGTCGATGGGCAATTGGTCATGAAACCATAAGATTTCGTTTTGCAGCACCGACTTGCTGCTCTGCATGACGAGCGTATCCACTCCCCCCGGCACGACAGACAGATATGTCTTATTGATAGCATGTAGTGCTTTTTCAGCATATCTGACAGCCATTTCAGATTGGTCATTGACATTGCACTGATAGACGCTATCAGTGAAATTGGATGCTACCTGCATCAGGCTGTCGGTGACATTAGCCGCCAGTATTTGTCCGATATTGAGGCATGCGACAATCGCTATCAACGCCCTTCTCACCCCTTTTGGAAGTCTGAAATAGAATCTGCTACCCTTACCCTTCTGACTCTCCACGCCAATGCTGCAGATATTGAAAAGCGAACTGATTTTTTTGTATTTCTCGATGATGCCCTTGCAATTGACCAATCCGAATCCATGTCCTCCCTCCTTAGTAGCATATCCAGCGGCATTCGTTTTCGTATGATCAGCAAGCGCCTCATCAGCAAAGGCTTTTTTCTCCAGGCTGAACGCCTGAGCCACCTGTTGCTCAGACATACCAATACCCGTATCCGTGATACTGATCTCAATATATTTGTCAAACTCTTGCGCCTCGACAGTCACCGTTCCCCCCTCAGGAGTATTTTTTCTGGCATTGTCAGCCATGGTATTGACCATGAACAAAGTAAGCGTTCTGTCAGCTTTCACCCATTGTGAAGAAGGGATCACATTCAGTTGCAGCTTCTTTAGTTGGAAAGCCCTTTTACTTTGTTCCACGATATCAAACAATCCCTGCAACGGGAAGCTTTCGATATGTAGGCTCAGTTCCCCCCTTCTCAATTGTATCCACTGCGTGAGAATTTCATTATAGTCGATAATCTGGTCCGTCAACTCCGCCAAATACAGGTAACGCTCTTCCCTGAGTTGTGGATTTTCCTCTACTGTAGTCAGTTTATTGATTTCATGGAGCATCCTGTCAATATATGGTGTGACCATATTGACCAGAGACACTTTAGCCCTTTGTTCGAGATATAGTTTTTTATGATTGACGACATGTAAGTTAGCCACCGCCATTTCCTCTGTGGTTTCCTCATATTTATCATTCAGTTGACTGACATAAGCCTCATTGTCACGTTTCCATTGTTGCAAAGGCACGAGTAAAGAGTCGAGCGTGTTTTTAGAAGAGTTTCTTTTTCTGAGGTATGCGAAGAGGAAGAGCATGATGACACCAAGGAGCATGACAGCGACGATCGCCACAGTCATGGCATTCAATTTTCTGACCGATTGATTGAGTTGTTCAGCTCTTGACTCCAGATAGAGGTCCTGTCGTGTTTTATCCTGGGTATCCAGATACAGATTTCTATTCAAGTGAGAGTTGGCCTTGTCGTTGAGTGCCGCATAATCGACACTCAACTGTTCCTGAATAGAAGCCACCAGATCAGGCGCCCTGAAGATAGCCGAATCGTTGGTCAGCGCCATATTGAGACACGACAGGGACGATTCATAATCACCAATATACCAATAGCATTGCGCAAGTGTTCGGTACGATCCGGCCGTCTGGTACACATCACCATATTTCTGGAACACATCAAGCGACCTTAGCGCCAAGTTACCAGCAAGCAGGTCATCCGGCATACTGTCGACATTGACCTTTCTGATGGTGGGATAATTGTCATCGATAAGTTTTTGTCTCAGCTCAGGAACTTGAAGATGCTCGCTCATGGCCTGCATGGAGTTGGCGACCCAGAAAGGATAATCACCCTCGACAGCGAGGTTATAGCACCTGAAGAGATACTCCATCTCCTTTTGATTGATGTCCTCTTGTGTGCCCTGTGTAATGATACCTCCAGCTCCAACATTATAAAGATAATTGAGCAGTTGTGCGGTATCATTGACGATTTCCCCATAAGGAGAGATTTCCTCGATAGCCTCTACAGACTGTTGCTCCAATCCCACATAATAATAATATGTGGAAGTGATGATGCTCATTTCAGAGCGGGCATAGACCATTCTTTTCTTGAGGTGCTCAGAAAGTTGTCCATACTCCTCACCGATTCTCTTCAGTTTTCGCAGAGCGCTTTCGCGGTACGTATAAAAATCCTTGTTGTGAGACTGGCGTTGGCACAGTCTCATGTGCTGTATGTCAGCGATCAGCAGTTCCACCTGGTTGTCAGTGATTGCCCTGACGCTGTCGAGTTGTTGAGCCGCCAGGTCATATTGCATTCTTGCGGTACTGACAAAAGCCAGATGGTTGTACGCCTCAGCTCTTCCGCCATCATATCTTCCCGCCTCGTTTTCAGCCCATCTGGCATAGAAGAGCGTGGAATCAAGGTTACGGTAATGATAATCATAAGCCACATCATTGAGCCAGTCGACCCGGGCCCCTTCGTGTGACTCACAAGCAGTGATCATCGTCAAGAAGGCACAGACGATCATTGTCCACCCAT
>CADCQC010000152.1 GCA_902803455.1 uncultured Prevotellaceae bacterium | reverse complement strand
GCGATTTGCTCCTCAGTAATACCTTTGGCAGCGATTTGTCTTAGATCTTGTTGTGATAACATAATAAAATTAGATTTAATAACGTGAATGTTGTATTATGTCACAAATTTACTTACTTTTTCCCGAAATCAAAAATAAATAGTGTATTTTTTCACATTCGTATCTAAAGATTTTTGTAAAGAGATCAAGGTATGAGAACAGAATAGCTTTAGAAGATAAATTAACTTGATATATTTCTATTTCTCGGATTAAATTAATACCTTTGCAATGATGATGCCGTCTAATAGCCAAAACGCATCCCATACTCACATTATACCGAAGAACGAAAAGATATGGAGAGATTGGAATTTTCAAGAGAAGAACAGCAAGCCGTTACCGAACAGATGTTAGCACTTCGTGAGATGCTGGGCGACTCATTATCGCCAGGAGACATAGCGAAGATAGATGAATATATCAAAGAAGCCCTTGAACTCCAGACGGTCCAGCGCGATGTTTTTGGTCTTAACCCTATTTTATTTGGTCTTCAGACCGCGCGTATAGCGATCGAGGAGACCGGCCTTCGCCGTGAAGGACTGTTGGCCATCATCATCTATTTCTCACAAGCCAGTCAACATCACAGCAACGAGGAGTTGGTGGCAGATTTCGGTCCCGGTGTCGCACAGATTATCCATGGTTTAGGTCGCGTGCAGGAACTTTATAAGAAAAGTCCCGCTGTAGAAAGTGAGAATTTCAGGAGTCTGCTGCTGTCGTTTGCCGAAGACATGCGTGTGATCCTGATCATGATAGCCGATCGTGTGAATCTGATGCGCCAGATCCGTGATACCGATAAGAAGGAAGAACAGCAACGAGTGTCTGAAGAAGCCTCATATCTCTATGCCCCATTGGCCCATAAGCTCGGTCTCTATAAGTTGAAGAGCGAATTGGAAGATCTGAGTCTGAAATATCTGGAGCATGATGCCTACTACATGATCAAGGACAAGCTCAATGCCACCAAACGCTCACGCGATGCCTATATTGAACGTTTCATCGGTCCTATTGAGGCCAAATTGCATGAAGCCGGTCTTCGGTTTCACATGAAAGGTCGCACGAAGAGCATCCACAGCATCTGGCAGAAGATGAAGCAGCAGAAATGTGGTTTTGAAGGCATTTATGACCTATTTGCCATCCGTATCATCATTGATGCGCCAATAGAGAAGGAGAAGATGCAATGCTGGCAGACCTTTTCGATCATCACCGACATGTATCAGCCCAACCCCAAGCGTATGCGCGACTGGCTCTCCGTGCCCAAATCCAACGGTTATGAAAGCCTTCATATCACAGTGCTCGGTCCAGAAAACAAATGGGTGGAAATACAGATACGCTCTGAACGGATGGACGAGATTGCTGAGCGCGGTTTAGCAGCCCATTGGCGCTATAAGGGTGTGAAAGGCGACTCCAATATCGACGACTGGTTGAAAAACATCCGTGCAGCCCTTGAGAGCAAGGACGACCTTCAGATGATGGACCAGTTTAAGATGGATCTATATGAAGACGAAGTGTTTGTCTTCACCCCCAAAGGAGATCTGTTGAAATTCCCAAAAGGCGCCACCGTACTTGATTTTGCCTACCACATCCACTCCAATGTGGGAAATCACTGTGTAGGCGCCCGTATCAACGGCAAGATGGTGCCCGTGAGAGAAATGCTTCATAGCGGTGATACGGTAGAGATTCTGACCTCCAACAACCAGAAGCCCAAGCAAGACTGGCTTCAGATTGTGAAATCATCGAGGGCAAAGTCGAAGATCCGTCTGGCGCTGAAAGAGACCCAAGTGAAAGACGGTCTTTATGCCAAAGAGATGCTTGAGCGGCGTTTCAAGAACAAGAAGATTGAGTTGGAGGAGTCGACGATGTCGCATCTGCTCAAGAAAATGGGATTCAAGGAAACGAGTGACTTCTACAAACAATTGGCAGAAGAGAAGATTGACCCCAATGAAGTCATTGAAAAATATGTGGAAGTTCGCAACTATTTGTTGGGCAACGCCCCTCAGCAACCAGTCCGCAGTGCGGAGGAATTCAATTATGAGAATCCAGATGAGGAATACACCCGCAAGAACGACGATGTGCTTGTGATCGACCGCAACCTCAAAGGTATAGACTATCAGTTAGCCCGCTGCTGCAATCCCATCTATGGAGACAACATTTTCGGTTTTGTGACAGTGAATGGAGGCATCAAGGTCCACCGCACAGACTGTCCCAACGCTCCAGAGTTACGTCGTCGTTTCGGTTATCGCGTAGTGAAGGCCAAATGGAGCGGCAAAGGCTCCTCTCAATACGCCATCACCCTCCGGGTGGTGGGAAATGATGACATCGGCATTGTGAACAACATCACGAGCATCATTTCCAAAGAAGAGAAGATCATGATGCGCTCTATCAACATCGACAGTCATGATGGCCTGTTCAGTGGCATTCTGGTGGTGCAACTTGATGACACATCACATTTGGAAGCTCTCATTAAAAAGCTCCGCACGGTGAAAGGTGTGAAACAAGTGGAACGAATCTGAGACAGCCTATTTGCCGGTCAATCACCTTCCAAAATAGTTTTGATTTCCTCATCCGTCTTTGTCAATTTGTCGTTGCAAAGACGGATGAGTTGTTTGGCTCTTTTAAGTTGATTAGTGAGTGAGTCGATATCGAGTTGGTCGTTTTCCATTTTCCTCACGATCTCCTCCAACTCAGTGACAGCTTTTTCGTATGAAATAGTCTCTTCCATATACAGTTCAACAAAAAGATTCAATGAATGCCACCTCTATGCCTCATCATTCTCATCATTTCCCATGATGATCTCCGGATGCTGCCTAAGGTCTTCCACGAATTCTGATATTTTGTGCAGTTCGCGAGTGATCTTGATACCTTGAGGACAGTGCGGCTCACATTGTCCACATCCGATGCAATGATCAGCCTGTCTCATCTTCGGCACAGCCCTATCCAGTCCGATGAGATATTCTCTTCTGCGGCGGCTATATTCCTCGGCCATATTTTTCAAAGGCATCCTTCCTTCATTCTTGCATTTGTTGTAATGAACAAAGATACCAGGAATATCTATGCCATACGGACATGGCATGCAATATTTACAATCGTTGCAAGGAATGTTTTCCAGTCCCACGATTTCTCGAGCCACCTCATAAAGCATCTCATTCTGCTCTTCGGTAGTAGGAACGAGCGGAGAATAGGTCAGCAGATTATCCTTCAGGTGCTCCATATATGTCATGCCACTCAGCACAGTAAGCACTCCATCAGGCGATCCTGCATATCTGAAAGCCCATGAGGCCACCGACTTGTCCGGATCCTGCTGTTTGAGTTTTGCCACGAGGAATTGCGGCAGTTTAGACAATCTGCCACCCAAAAGCGGTTCCATAATCACAGCAGGGATATTTCTTTTTTTTAATTCCGCATAGAGGTAACTGGCATCCGTGTTATCAGGATTAATCTCATTGGCATAATCCCAATCCAGATAATTGAGTTCGATCTGCACGAAATCCCATTGATATTTCTCATGCTCAGACAGCAGGTAATCAAACACCTTGATGTCGCCATGGTATGAGAAGCCCAAGTTACGTATCCGTCCAGCCTTTCTTTCTTCGACAAGAAAATCAAGGACACCATTATCGAGGTATCTCTGATGCAGATTCTCCATTCCACCGCCACCGATAGCGTGTAGGAGATAGTAGTCGATATAATCCACCTGCAGATCCCTCATCGAGTTGCGGTACATCTCGATGGCCTTCTCTCGTTTCCAAGTCTCAGGATTGAAATTTGACATCTTGGTAGCGACGAAATACTTATCCCTGGGATATCGATGGAGAGCGATACCAGTGGAAGCCTCGGAATGCCCTTGACAATAAGCAGGTGAGGTATCAAAATAATTTACGCCATGCTCAAAGGCATAATCCACCAATCTATTGACCATCTCCTGGTCGATTTTGTCCTCTCCACCTTTGGTATCTTTTTCCGATGGCAGTCGCATCATACCATACCCGAGCAAGGACACTTTCTCCTGTGTCTTTGGGTTGACCCTATAAGTCATTTTTCCCATGGGTGGCTCCACCTGATTCTTATACTCTTCTTGTGCCTGAGATAACTGTGGATCTTTTCTGCACCCAGTGATAGCAGCGGTAGTAGCCACCGAGGCACCACCCAATATTTTTAGAAAATTACGTCTTGATAATTTTTTCATCCTAGATTCTATATTGAATGGTTGTTTAGATTTCTTTATGCACCTCATGGCCTTCCACATAGATTGCCGAGAATGGACGAGCCGGACATAAGTGCTCACAAGCACCACATCCGATGCACCGTTCCTCGTTGACAGCAGGGATGAAGGGCGTATTCTCATCTTCCTCATCAAGCGGCACCATCTCAATGGCACCTGTGGGACAATGTCGGGCACAATTGCCACACTCCACCTTATCGTTGATGGCGACACAATTTTTCTTGACAAAGACCGCATGACCTATCTGAACAGAAGACTTTTGTTCGTGACTGACCAGCTTGATGGCCCCAGTGGGACAGACCTCTGAGCAACGCGTGCACTCAGGTCTGCAATACCCTCTTTCATAAGACATGACCGGCTGCATGAGCGTCATCAGACCACCCGATGGTCTCAGCACCTCATTGGGGCATTCAGAGACACACAACTGGCAAGCCGTGCATCGTTTGGCCATATTCTTGGCACTCATTGATCCAGGAGGAGTGATCGGTGTCGTCCTTTCAGGAGCCACCTTGTCTTCAATAGTAGCCAATCCCCCGTCAACCTTCTTTTTCTCTTGTGCGACGGCAGCGGATGCGACAATAGCCGTAGCCACAATCATTGACCGACGTCCCTTATCCACGCCATCATCCCCAGAAGGATTTGTGGCCGTAGCCGTGGGATGTCCGTATTTCAAAGCCCCGAACTTGCATTTTTCTATGCAGTTGCCGCAAGCGACACATCGGCTGTAGTCCACTTTGTGGGTTTTATAATCAATACAAGCAGCCTTGCACCCTTTACTGCAGAGCGAACAGTTTCTGCATTTCTCAGGAACAAAGAACACCTTCATCGCAGAGAATCGGGCGACGAATCCCAGCACAGTGCCTACAGGGCATATCGTGTTGCAATATGTGCGCCCATGTTTATAGGCCAGGAAAGCGATGATGATGAAAGACAACAAGGCGATGATCAAAGTCGGCATTCCCTTCATCCACACCTCCGTGTGATAAAAAGCATAGCTGTCGGCCTGCTCCGCCAAAGAAGCCAACACATTGTTACCCATTTTCCAAATAGGTTGAAGAAGATGTGTGACCATTCTTCCATAACTGCTGTAAGGAGCGAGGATAGCCATCAGTGATCCAATCCCCAAGATGATGGCCAGGACCATGATCACCAGCATTGTATAACGGAGCCAGGTGACCGCTTTGGAAAAACCGTATTTATTCTTTTTCCTATTCAGTCTGGCCACTATATCCTGCATCACACCCAAAGGACAGATAATCGAACAATAGATACGTCCGAAAGCGAGCGTGAGCAAAATCAGAACTGCGACCACGACCAAATTGAGCGCGAGGACAGCCGGCAAAAATTGTATTTTGGCCAACCATCCAACCCAATGAGCCATTGTCCCCGTAAAATCCAAGAATAGTAGCGTGATACTGACGAATGTGATAGTCGCCAAAATCAACCTTATTTTTCTTAGCATAGAGTGTATAATTTTAATTTATTGATTGCAAATATACTAATTAATATCCATAATCTTTTGTTTTTCATCCTTTTTTTTTATTTTTGCAAAAAGCCTATCACTTTATCAATTATCAACCTAAGGAATATGTTATTTAATCCATTCTGTATTGCGACACGCATCCGTCGCAGCATATCCTCCCGCATGTCACTCCTTCTATTTCTGACATGTGGTGTGTGTTCCACAGTCTATTCCCAAACGTATCCATACCAAGACCCGACACTCTCTGCAGAGCAACGAGCAGCAGATCTCTGTTCCCGTCTGACGCTGAAAGAGAAAGCCAGTCTGATGAAAAGTTCCTCCCCCGCCATCAAGCGCCTTGGAATCCCTCAGTTTGATTGGTGGAACGAGGTTCTCCATGGAGTTGCCCGCAACGGTTTTGCCACTGTTTTTCCCGCCACCATCGGCATGGCAGCCACCTTTGATGACGCCCTTGTGCAGCGTGTATTTGATGCCGCCAGTGATGAGGCACGCGCCAAAGCCAACACTGCCCGGCGCAGTGGAGTCATCAACCGCTATCAGAGTCTGTCGTTTTGGACTCCCAACATCAACATT
>CADCQC010000151.1 GCA_902803455.1 uncultured Prevotellaceae bacterium | reverse complement strand
GACGCTTACTCACCAAACGGAATAACATATATACCAACGTCCCCACCAGTGCCCCGTAAGCCAGTCCGACGAGGATATCGGAAGGATAATGCATGGCCAGATAGAGGCGTGTGTAGCAATTGAGCAGAGACCAGGTGACCATGAGCCATGAGAACACCTTGTTTCTCACCAGCAGACAGAAAAACATGGTGATGCCGAAAGTGTTGGAGGCATGGGCAGAGAAGAAACTATAGTCGAGCGACCTGTGCCCGTTGACCACATGGACCACATACATCCACTCGGGATCATTGCATGGACGAGGACGGGCCACTGCAGGTTTCACCAGTCCCTCGGTGACAAACTCTGTGAGGAAAAGACATAAGGCGCTGCAAGCCACAATCAGACCGATCTGTGCCATCGTCTCATTGTTTTTCACCACGAGATAGAGCAAAGCAATATACAACGGTATCCACATCACCCCCGAGGTAAGGGTGAGCATGAGCGTGTCGAAGAACAAGTTGTGATGATCATTAAACACGCTTAGAATCTGCCTGTCAATCTCTGTGACGGTTTGCAGGTCCATGCTCCACGTATACTTGAAATGCTAAATATTCTCAATCTTGTCGCTGGTGACCCATCCCTCTCTTCCGTCGGCCACATGTATCTCACTCCAACCCTTGATGGAACTGTCGGTGATGTCGACCTTCGTACCCTCGTGCAACACAAACGAAGTCTCTGCATTATCGGCGGGCGACTTCTTGATGTTGACCGAAGAGGAGATGATGATCGCCCCCGACCTGTTCTCAAGCATCCGTTTCTGCTGATAGGCAAACAAGTTGGACAGCAGGAAGATGACCAAGAAGATCACGGCACCGAAGAAACCGATCTTCCGCAGGACAATACTGTCGGCAAAGAGGTAAAGCAACAGCAACACCAGAACAAGGGAGATGCTCACCACAGCGAGATAAGCCCATCTGTCGACACTGGTGAGCAGCACCATCGACTTATACCATCCGAAGAAGAACATCTCAGACTCCGGTACGATCTTATCGATGGTTTTAGACCGGGCAAACTGCAGATTAAACTGGATGTCCTCATCACCTGGCGAGAGCATGTGCGCCCGTTCATAGTTGAGGATGGCCCGTGTGATATTATCCGTGCGGAAATAGGCGTTACCCAGGTTGAAGTAGATCTGCGGACTGACACCCTGCTTGAGCAAAGCCTCATAGTCGGTGATGGCCTGTTGGTAATTGCCCTTGAGATATTCCTCATCCGCATTTTCCTTGGTGGCGGCAGATGCCGTGAGCGGCAGGATCATCAGCAGCAACCACAACGCAGTCGCCGAAGTATGGTTTTTGCCATGTTTTCTGGCTTTCATCGTATTCTCTATTTGCATGATGGCAGTCATGGCTGCCTCAAAGGTTTTATTCATATTACCCTTGGCATCGCCTGGAGCATAACGCTCAAACTCACATTCGTCGAGTGCGCCGATGAGTTTGTCGACCGTGTCCTGATCGACACCGTGCTGTGCGAGTCGCTCACTCACATTATCACGTGACAGTTGTTCCTCCGGCATATTGAGTTTGTCGCTCACATATCCCCACAAGGCTTTGAGCACCTCATCATAGAACAGGCCGTTTTCTCCTTTGAGCATGAGTCTATTGGCCGTGCGCAGTCGCTTGGTGGCCACCTTGTTGGCATTCTTGGCTTTCATCTTGATGATGTTGGCGTTGTCGATGGCGCGTTTGTGGAAGATCGCCAGCAATGCGAGGAAGATGATCAGCGGCACGATGATCCATACCCAATAAGCTGTCGACTCATAGAAGAACTCACCAGCCTTGTGCAAGTCGGCATCACCTTTCTTGATGGGACGGATATCCTTATCCTTCATGTCGGTGAAGTCGCTGACGGTCGCATTGCCGTCACCGGGAGCCACGGAGATCGTGAAAGGCTGTGTGCTGATGGTCTTGTAGCCGTTGATGCCCGTATCATAATATACCATATCGATGGCAGGGATGGTATACTCGCCAGGATTTTTGGGAACAGCGATAAAGTCGTACACCATATTGCCCTCCACCCCATTGGCCGTGAGTTTGGTCTTGTCGGTGACTTCAGGATCATATTTGTCAAAATCTTTCGGCAGTTGCAGTTCGGGTTGCTTAATGAGTTTCAGGTTGCCTGTTCCTCCCACCACGACTCTTATCTTGACAGGATCGCCCGCTTTGACCTTATCGTTCTCCAGTTGTGCTGAGACATTAAACTTACCCACACCTCCAGAGAAGTTGGCAGGCCGTTTGGGCAGAGAGTCCACCTGTATGGTCAGTCCGGGAGCCTCGATGTCGCGTTTCACCTCGACATATCCCGACCCACCATTGAAGAAGGCCTCGAAAGGATCGACATTGCGGTTTTCCTGCACGACGATGCCTTTGAACGTGATGCTGGGAATCTCCAGTCTTCCCGTCATCTGGGGATACATCACATACTGGCTCCAGGTGACGCACTTATAGTTGCGCCCGTTGACGTTCTCTACATGAAAACTTTTCTGCTGTGGCAGTTCCACCTCTTGTGTATGGAAACCCGTCAAGTCGGGCATTTTTCCATTGAGTTGTGTCAGTTCTACAAGCGTATACACCTTATAGGTCAGCAAGACCGGTTCTTGCTCATGCACACGTGTCTTATTGGCACTCACCCTGATGAAGAGGTCGTTGTTGGTGATAGGAGACCCAGCCTGCCGCATTTTCGGCCTTTGGTCTTCCTCCTTATGGAACGTCGTGCCCGAGGGAGCGCTGTTACCTCCTGACACGGTCACCTTGACCGCCTCGGAGGAAATGGTCTGTCCCCCCACGGTGATATGTGCCGGTGGGATGGTGAACGTACCGTTTTTCGTTCCCATGAGCATATAGGTATAAGTGGTGGTCGACGAACTGCTGGTGTGGCCGTTGACCATGCTGTAACTCTGCTGTTGCGACATACTTGGTCCGTAGACCACATCAAAGGCATCGGGGATTTTTCCGAGTTGCAGGCGTCCGTCCACATCCGTCGTGTTGACGGTGTATTCCAGCCTGAAGGTCTCGCCGGCGGCGACCCTCGACGGCACATGGACGACGAGCCGTTGTCCCCAGGTGGCGCAAGCCACCCATATCCAAATCCATAATAATGCGTATCTTTTCATTGTCGTCATGTCGTTTCAATTACCAGTTTTTCTTGAGTGCCTTCCTTCGCGGTTGCTGCATGGCTTTCTGCAGTCTGTCCTGCGTCCGTTTTTCGTCTTGGATGGCAGCATTGAGCAACTGTTGTGCATTCTCCTTGCTCATCTGCTGAGGTTGCGGGTTCGACTGGTCTTGATTCTGGTCTTTGTCCTTATTTTGATCTTGGTTCTTGTTCTGATCCTTATTTTGGTCTTTGTTCTGATCCTTGTTCTGATCTTTTTTCTGATCCTTATTCTGGTCTTTGTTGTCCTTATTGTTCTGCTGGTTTTGCTTCTGGTCCTGTTGCTGCTGCTGTTGCTGTCGTTTGCAGAGCACGAGATTGTAGCGCGTCATGTCATCATGAGGATTGTTGCGCAGGGCTTCCTTGTAAGCCTCGATGGCCTGGCCGTAGTTTTGCGATGACTGCATGACCACCCCAATATTGTGATAGGCCATGGCCTTTCTCACCTTGTTGGTCTCCGCTCTTCCGGCCTGTTCAAACTGCTCCACAGCCATCGAGTCCTGTCCTTGCTGCAGGAGCGCACATCCGAGATTGTAGATGGCCTGGGTGTTGTTCTCATTGATGGTGAGCGCTTTCTTATATTCCACCTCAGCATCGGCATAGGCACCTTTTCTGAACAGTTTGTTGCCCATCCGCACATGCTGTCTGTCGGTCTGTGCGAAACCATTAGCGGCGAAGACCATCGCCACCAGCATCAGCGAAAAGAATCTCAGTTTTTGCATGATCAACTATTTATATCCGCTTTTTTGTTTCTGTTGAAAAGTCTCACGTTGGCAAGGAGGGGGTTTTTCCTTTCCAGTAACAATGCCTCAATGATGAGCAGGAGCAGCACGATGATGCCCACCGCCTGGAATTGCTCGTCATACTCGCTGTAGATAATGGTCTCCGACTCACCTTTCTGCATCTTGGTGATCTCGTCGTCAAGGCGCTCCTGCGCGGCACTGGTATTATCGACATGGATATAGGTGCCGCTACCAGCCTCAGCGATCTCCTGACACATTTTCTCGTTGAGTCGTGTGATGACCGTCTCGCCGGCATTGTCGGTGAGATAATGTCCGTCGGCCGTCGGGATGGTGGATCCCTTGGCTGTTCCCACGCCAAGGATAAAGACCCGGATGCCCTTTTCCTTGGCAGCCTGTGCCATCTCGAGGGCCTTTCCTTCGTGGTCCTCACCATCGGTGATGAGGATGATGGCCTTGCCCGCCTTCTCGTCGGGTGTGAAACTGAGCATGGCGAGATTGATGGCGGCCGCGATATCAGTTCCCTGAGAAGCGATGAGCGAAGGAGAGATGCTATGCATAAACATCTTTGCCGACACATAATCACTGGTGATAGGCAGTTGCACAAAGGCATCTCCGGCAAAAACGATCAGTCCCACTTTGTCATTGATAAACTGGTCGACCATATTCTCCACGAGCAGTTTGCTCTTGGCCAGACGTGAGGGCACGACATCAGTACCCAGCATAGAGTTGGAGATATCCATACAGATGATGGCCTCGATGCCCTGTCGCTTCTCCCGGCTGATATGTGAGCCCAACTGCGGTCGGGCAAGCATCACAATGAGCAGAGCGAGTGCTGCCGTGAGCAACCAGAATTTCACCTTGTGTCTGTATTTCGACACTCCCTCCATCATGTCGTTGACGAGTTGCGGATCACCAAACTTTTTGATGCGCCGTGCTCTTTTCTTGTCAAACCAGTATCTGATAGCCACCAGCACCGGGATGACCAGCAAGAGATAGAGGAAGATAGGATTTTCAAATCTGAACATAATTGCAAGCGTTTATGGAATACGACGGAAGACAGATATGCGCAAGAGGATCTCCAGCAACAAGGCGACGATGGCCGCCAGGGCGAAAGGCTGATATCCCTCATAGCGCTTACTGAACTTCTTCACATCGAGTTTCGTCTTTTCAAGTTTATCGATGTCTTGATATATTTTCTTGAGTTCTTCCTTATTGGTGGCACGGTAGAAGTTGCCGTTGGTGGTGGCAGCGATGTCACGCAGCGTCTTGGTGTCGATCTCCACCGCCATGTTGATATACTGGATGGTTCCTCCCACGGTCATGGGATAGCGCGCCACCTTATTGGTGCCCACAGCGATGGTGTAGACCCTGATGCCGAAACTCTTGGCGATGGCGGCAGCGGTCATGGGCGAGATATCTCCCATGTTATTGCTGCCATCGGTGAGCAGGATGACCACCTTGCTCTTGGCCTTACTGTCTTTGAGTCTGCTGACGGCATTGGCAAGTCCCATGCCGATGGCTGTACCGTCCTCGATGAGTCCGCGGGCAGCGATATCCGTGCGGACATTGAGCAACAAGTTGATGAGCGACTGGTGATCGACAGTCAGGGGGCATTGTGTGAAAGCCTCTCCGGCGAAAATGTTGAGTCCGATGTTGTCGTCGGGTCTGCCGGCGATGAACTCTGCCGCCACATCCTTTGCGGCTTCCAGTCTGTTGGGCTGGAGGTCTTCGGCAAGCATACTTGTCGACACGTCCATCGCAAGCATGATATCGATACCCTCCACGGTGCGCTCTCCCCATGAGTTATGCGTCTGCGGTCTGGCCAGCACACAGACAAGCATGACGAACGCAAACGACCTGAGCAACATGGGCAGGTGGATAAGCCTCACCCTCCAACTCTTTGGGGCGAATTGGTAAGGGAAGGTGTCGCTCATGCGCATGGTCGGCTCACTCTTTCTCCTATAGAGGAAATACCACAGCACATAGGGTATCAGGAGGAGCAGCAGCAAGAAATATTCTTTATTGGCGAATTCCATTTCAGTGATTCTTTTTCAGTTGTCTCAGAAGGCCATCAGATAAACCTGCCACAGCACATAGATGAGCATGGCGACGGCAGCGATACTGCCCACTGAGAGGAGTGTGATGAGCACGATACGTGAGCGCTTGGTGCGCTTCTCACTTTCAGAGAGATCTGGCTTGATTTTCTCGATGGTGGGCATATCCTCCTTTTTCGTCGACTCGATGAACTCGATGACGCTGACCATGT
>CADCQC010000150.1 GCA_902803455.1 uncultured Prevotellaceae bacterium | reverse complement strand
GCAATGCCCGATGGCCTTCACCCCATGGTCTTCAGCAAATTTCACAAACTGGTCAGCGTCGTCAAAGAAATATTCCCCTTGCTTTGGTGCCACGACCTCCTGCTTCATGCAGTTCTCAGGAGTCACCTGATTGAAATGTGCGGCAATGATCTCAGCACCTATGCTGTCGCGCCCACTTGCCTGATCGACATTGATGGCCGCACCGATGAGGAAATGCTTCCCCAGCACATCCTTCATGGTCGGTGATGGTTCTTTAGTGGTCTGGCATGAGCAGACCATCACTGCCACAGCCAGAAGATGCATGATTTTCTTCATGGTTGGAAATTATTGATTTCTATCTTCGATAGCCTTGTTGATCTCATCGATCTTCTCATCGCTCAGTTCATACTGTGAGATAATCCACATAGCCAGCAAGAGCAAGATGGCCGGAATCACACAGACGAGCCAAAGGATACCCTCTTCGGCCATCGGAGTCTGGTCGATCACAGCGCTGTTGTATCCGACATAGCCCAAAACAGCCGGTCCCACAATACTTCCAAAAGTCATACCGGCCTTGAAGAAGAGTCCTGTCAAAGCATTGACAATACCGGAAATGCGACGGCCCGTGGTATACTCACCATACGAGATAACCTCAGGCACCAAAGCCCACATATAACCTGTAGCCACAATCACACCAGTACTCTTAATGAATTGTGCCACATAAATCATTGTCATGTTCACGTTCTCCATCTTAGAGATGAAATAGAGCATTGCCATACCGATGATAGCGGCACCCAGGAAGATGTAGAACATGTTTTTCTTACCGACCATACGCTTGAACCAAGGAACCATCGGCATAAAAATAAAAGCCGGAATGGAACCAAGGGCCATAAAGATGGATAATTCCTGGGCGGAGCCATGCAGATTGCTGTTGACAAAATATGCACCAGCAGCATTACCGACCGACATCATGGCGAAAGCGGTAATAAAGAAGAAAGCGATGACGCGCAACGGACGGTTACGCATAAACTCCATCCAGAGGTCGCTGACTTTCACGGATTCTGTCGCTTTCGCATCCATCACCACCCGTTCTTTGCACTGGCTGAAGCAGAAGACAAGAAGGCAGAAACCGACAATGGCATAAATGGTCATCGTGATAAACCATGCGGATGAATCCTTCGGAAGACTGTCTGACGGTGCACCCGCAATCAAAGCGATGAACAAGGGAAGTCCGGAATTGACCGCCAAACCGCCCAGGTTGGCCATAAACATACGCACCGACGTCAGAATGGTGATCTCGTTAGTATCACGTGTAAGAGATGAATTCAATGCTCCGTAAGGCACGTTGATGAACGTGTAGAGCAGTTGCATGGACACATAGGTGACGTATGCGTAGATCAGCGATGGGGCAAATCCGTTATAGAAGCACAAAATGGCAAATCCAGAAAGCGGAATACCCACATAAAGCAGATACGAACGGTATTTACCATAACGAGGATTGCTCTTGTCGATTAATGTTCCCACAATGGGGTCCCAAATGACATTTGCCACATTACCTACAAGGAACATGACAGCCACCGCCGATGGAGTAAGTCCATAGATATCGGTATAAAAGAATAACAAGTAAGTGCAAATCACCTGAAAGATCAGGTTCTGAGCCAGGTCGCCAGATCCGAAACCGATGCGCTGCAACCAACTGAGTTTGTAGAAGCCCTTAGCTTCATTTACTTCAATATTAGCCATAATATGATATGATTATTTAGAATTTTTTAGTTTCAAAAACTGTTCTGCGGCAAAATCCCCCATCACCTTATAGCCTTTCGCATTGGGGTGCAGCCAATCTTCCTGCAAATCCTCACGCAGTTGGCCCGGATGCTCCGGATCACGCATCAGCTGGTCGAAGTCGATGAACCCATCAGCCTCCTTGTTAGTGCGGATCCACTCATTCACTGTCTGCCGGGCGGCCTCCCTGAAGAATCCCTGACTATAGAAACTCTTGCCAAAAGGAGTGATCGTTGCCATATAGACCTTCAATCCCCGGTCGTGGGCCTTTTTGATAAATACCTGATAAGCCTCTATCAGCTCCTTTGCCATCTGCTCACTATTGCCCCGGGTTCCACCCAGGTCATTGATTCCCTCAAAGATAATCAAGTCGAGAACGCCATTTTGCCCAAGTATGTCCCGGTCAAAACGTTTTAATGCCGGTTCACTCAGACCACCTCTGACCACACAGTTGCCGCCGATACCGAGATTAAGCACTCCAAAGGAATGACCTGCGGCATAAAGGCTCTCTGACATGACATCAGGCCACCTGTTCTGCAAATTGGTTGTCGACCCTCGCCCATCAGTGATGGAGTTGCCCAACACGGCCACGCAGGGCTGCCCTTTCGACAAGACGTCAATAGCAGCGATACTGTACCAATGGTCCACCCGCTCACCTTTGGCAAAGGAAGTCTTGGGTTTTGCCACACCATCGATAATATATGATGTCGTGCGCGAGCCTCTGTGTGAGGTGGCATTTTCTGGTGTCATGCCATAATTGATGGTGACGGCCAGTCGCTGAAGCGGACGTAGTGGATAAGCACAAACGTCGCTCACGACACACTCGCCCGCACCGATAGTGACATTCTTTTTACCGGAGAATGACAGATAACGGGCTTTTTTCACATCAATATCACATGAGTCGAGCGCATCAGCGATGAAGACCGACTTGATCTCCACAGGTTGCCGGCTGAACTCATTAGACAGGCGCAACTTCAATTGGTCGCCCCCCAAAGAGACATGGACCACCTCTCGAAGAGAGCGGTCTGTAAGCGGACGTGCCGGCATATCGCCAGGACCTGTAAACTCTGCTGCTGCTGCCCATGTTCCCACCCAGACATCTTTTTGCTGGGCTGAAACAGCCATACTACACAATAAGACAAAAGATAATAATAGTGACCTCATTTTTATGACACATATTTTAATTGTGCAAAAATAGATAATAATCGGTACAAATACAATTTGATAAGTTTCTATTACTTTTTGTAATGTGTCATATCTTGTTTTTTGCAAACGAATAATTTGAAAATATAACAAATTCAAATTTTTTTATCATCAACAAAAGAAAATAAAAGAATAGTCCAAACAGACTGATGCCGTGATATGATCTCAGAGCAGATCAAGAATGTATGAGAAAAGATTCCCGAAAACAGGTCTGTTCACACAAGGGCAAAAAAAAAGGAGTACCGCCGTACTCCAACCTTTGTTAACCTTAAATCTAATACTATGAAAAACACGATGCAAAGGTAATGCTTTACATCGTGTCTTGCAAATTATTATAAAAATAAAGTGTAAAAAATACAATATTCTTGATATAAATCAATTTTTCCGGAATTCCAGCATGGCGATATTATGTCAACAAATTCCTTGATTTCATCTCCATATATTTGTTGATGACGTCCACAGAGAGTTGTTGAGGGGTAGTCATCAGGCTATAGATACCATTTTGCCTCAATGTCTGGGCAATCAGCCTCCGCTCATAGATCAGTTTTTCGGCAATGACATGCTGATAGGTTTCCTCAAGGTCTTTTTGGGGAGAAGCAGCAAACGCCGCCAACTCTGCATCCTCAAAAAAGACAACCAACAACCGATGGCGCTGATTGAGCAACCTCAGGTATGGCAGTTGCCTTGACAAACTGCCATAATCAACGAAATTGGTATATAGCACCATCAAACTTCTACGGTGGACAAGATGATTGATGTTGGGACACAGCACAGAATAGTCGGACTCCCCAAAGGTGGTCTGCTGGTTGTAAAGACATTCCTGTATGCGTTGCATCTGCGTACTGTGACGCTCGGCAGAGACAAAAGACCCCATCTGATCGGCGAAGGTGATCACACCCGCCTTGTCCTGTCGGTTGATAGCGACAAAAGACAAGACCAATGAAGCATTGATGGCATATTCGAGGAATGTCATCGCATCAAACGTCTGTTGCATGAGCCGCCCCTTGTCGATGAGAGAGAACACCTGCTGCGCCCGCTCATCCTGATAGACATTCACCATCAGTCTGTTTCTCCTCGCAGAAGCCTTCCAGTTGATGGTGCGATAATCATCTCCTTGCACATAGTCTT
>CADCQC010000149.1 GCA_902803455.1 uncultured Prevotellaceae bacterium | reverse complement strand
GGAGCGGTAGAGGGATAGGCGGAAGACGACGGTTGCTGTGGAGCGGTTGAGGGATAGATGGGCACAAACTCAGCGTAATTGGCGAGTGCCGGTTCATTATGGCGTAATGCGATGAGTTTACGTGTCTTGTTGAGCAGAGAATTGGGATTATTCTCTTGCGCCTGCACATTGGGAGCATCCGCCGCAGGATCGACAGGCAGATAGAGTTTGCTTGCATCAGCTGTAGAGAATCCGAGGTTTTTGCCGCTGTTCCACTGCATGGGCGTACGGGCACCATTGCGCGGTTGGTAAGCCCCCTCCACCTGAGGCCAATCCTTTGGCAACTGTCTCATACCGATCTCATTGCCATAATAAAGGAAAGGCACTCCCGGCATGGTGAAGCCGAAAGCATAGATCATCTCCAACTCCTTGTCACTGCGCTGATTGCCGAGGCGCGCATTGTCATGATTGCCCAAAGGCAGGCTGATATACCCTTTGCCCACGGTTTTCTCATACTGGTCCATATAACTTTTGAGGAAAGATGTGATGTCACCCTTTCCCTCCGCATCGAAATAACTGTGTCCCTCGCTCACCCCGTTGAGGATGCGCCAACTCTCCTTCTGAAAGAGGTCGTTGTAACCATTGAACCAATGGAAGAAGTCAACATGGAAACAGTTGTCGAGCGCATCAGCGGGATAAGACCATTCCGCCACCATGAACCCTCTCGGGAATTCTTTTTCCAGCAGCTGGCGTATCTCCCTCCAGAATAGTTTCGTCTCATTCTCATTGGTATTGAAGAACTGCTCGTTACCTCTTACCCGTCGAGTTTTGACCAATGCTCCCGCCATGTCTGCCCTGAAGCCGTCAGCCCCCATGTTCATCCAGAACCGCAGCACATCCTTCAAGTCCTCTCTCATAGCCATCACATCAGGATGGTTGGTAGGCAACTGCCACGGCTGCTCCGGGTCAGGATTAGAAAATCCGAAATTGAGCGCTGGCTGACACCAGTAAAAGTTGCGCATGAACTGTCCGTTTCTTTTTCCATATCCTTTGATAAAAGAGCCAGCAAACTCACGAGGAGGGTCAACCCAGTTGGTCTCTGTCCAGATATAATAGTTGGAGTATTTGTTTTTTTCCTGTTTCTGTGACTCCACGAACCACGGGTTATCGATGGCCGTGTAGCTGACGACATAGTCGAAGATGACATGCATCCCCCTTTTGTGCACCTCCTCAAACAGCCGTCGAGCATCCTCATTGGTACCGTAGCGTGGCGCGATCTTATAATAGTCGCGGATATCATATCCCGCATCATTGAAAGGAGAATCGAAGAAAGGATTGAACCAGATGGCGTCTACACCCAAGCTCTTCACATAGTCGAGTTTGCTGATAATGCCTTGCAGATCACCGATGCCATCGCCATCGGAATCGCAGAATGTCTGCGGATAAATCTGATAGAAAACCGCATTTTTGGCCCATTCAGGCATATTAGGAATGACGTATTTGCCCGTGATGGTCTGTGATGAGGCAGAGACCGACATTACGATGAATGCCATCAAGAATAAAGATCTGATTTTCATAGGATGTGATCGGTATATGGATAAATGATGTTCTCTCGAAAGCAAAAATAATCAAAAAATCCTCATCACGCAAAGAACAAGAGTAAAAACAATTGTTTTTTTCTCACATCACCGTTTTTTTTCTTATATTTGCATTAAGAAACGAGACCAACCGGTATTAAAACATCAGAAAAATGTATTCATACAAATATCCCCATCCATCAGTCACCACCGATTGTGTGGTATTTGGTTTTGATGGTATTCAACTCAAAATACTGTTGATTGAGCGAGGTTTTGACCCTTACAAAGGCCATTGGGCATTTCCAGGCGGTTTCGTAGAAATCGATGAGTCCTGCGAAGAAGGTGTCTTGCGCGAGCTCAAGGAAGAGACCGGGCTGCTTATTTCAGGAGTCGAACAGTTTCATACGTTCAGTGCTCCGAACCGCGACCCCCGCGAACGTGTGATTACCGTTGCTTATTATACATTGATGAATATTCAGGAAGTGCAGGGAGGCGACGATGCAGCCCAGGCAGCCTGGTTCACCCTCGACCACCTCCCTCCCCTGGCCTTTGACCATGATCAGATGCTCCAGTTAGCCATTCAACGACTCCGTGAACGCATCCATTTCGAGCCCATCGGGTTGGGTGTATTGCCAGAGAAGTTTACGATCGCACAACTGCAGCATCTCTACGAGGCCATCTTGGGCATGCGATTAGATCAAAGCCATTTCATGCAGAAGCTGTCAGAGCTCAACATTCTGACGCCTTTGTCAGAAACCGTCACACCATCGTCAGGACAAGCAGCGCTCTACTGTTTCCAAAATGATCGTTATAACGAGTTGAAGCAGCATCGTGTTTATCCACCGATCAGTTTTACATAGGAGCCCCAGTATCTAAGCTACTTATCTAATAAAATTGGTGCGCAACGGACTTTCCTGTTTTGGGAAGCCATCCTCGCCAATGTTCAGTTTCCGGATCATCCAAGCCATATTCCGTCCGAGAGTGCGCATGGTCTGCATTCCCTCCTCATCCTGAGCGACCTGTCCAGGAGTATGGCCATATACCATATTCCAGTATTGGGAACTGACGACAGGCATATTGAGGATGGTGAAATATTTGTTCAGTCTGTCGAAGGCCGCAGAAGCTCCGCCTCTCCGGCAAACCACCACGCTGGCAGCCGGTTTGAATCTGAGTTCGTTTCCGAGAGAATAGAACACCCTATCGAGCAAGGCACATAGTGAGCCATTGGGTCCTCCATAATAAACCGGCGATCCGATGACCAGTCCGTCGATGCCATCCTTGACGGCCCGCATCACCTTAAAATAGAGATCATCACGAAACGTACACCGTCCCCCATTTCTACCACACATGCCACATGCGATGCACCCCTGCACAGCCTGTTTGCCAATAGAAATGATCTCCGTCTGTATGCCCTCGCTGTTCAAGGTCTTCGCCACCTCTCTTAAAGCCAGGAAAGTGTTGCCATTCTCCTTTGGGCTTCCATTGATCAACAAAACTTTCATCTCTGACTATTTTGAAAGACACATAGTTATCCTCTTGCCCAGCCCCTCCTTTCGTCAGCGAGGAAGAAGCCCGGTTTAGAATCAGTAATTATCCATGATATTGGTGACAAAGTCCAAAGCCTTTTCCAGTTTTTTGAAGATGTTGCTCTCCATTCTGGACACGACAGCGAATTTTGCCCCTGTGTTGCTATTCCATAGAGCGAGCAGTTCCTCTTTACCTTTTTTGGGTTTGCAAACCGCAGAGTTAGGTCCCGCCTCATCCAGATGAATCGTAGCGATGCGGTCGCTCACATTGCCATTGTTGACGAGGAAGACATCAAACCACTGGTTTTTGCGCAAACCGTTGTTGGTGCCGAGGTCGATGTAAACCTTGCCTGCACGCTTTGGTTTTTTAGCATCAGGCTCCACCTTTGTGATGAGTCCCACCAAAGCGAAAGATTCCTCGACGACCTCATTGATATCGCTTTCATAGGGATATATTCTACACGCTTCGGCGAACGCATCGGCGTAGCTTTTTTCCGACCTTACAGAAGCCTTTTTGGACATCCCCTGTGAGAGCACCTCGTTTTTCTCCGTGTTTTTGATGCCTAATGTATAATAAAACTCCACTTTGTAGTAGAACTTCCCATTCGTAGAGTCTCTTTGGGTATACTGTTTGTAGTTTTGGATGACGGTGAGCAATTTGTGTCCGCAGTTCTGATTTTCCATCGCCATCACTTTTGGATTCTCATTGAGTTTCTTTATGATGGGTGCACGCATAGCAGCGAAAGTTTTCTGCTCACTTGTTTTGTCGCTTTTGGCCAAGATGGGAGACACGACGTAGACGGCATTTTTGTTTGTTGAGAGGTTGGTCTGTGCATAGAGAGCGCCAGCTATCATGCAAACCAAAATTGTAAAGATATGTCTTGTCTTCATAGTTTTAAAGTTGATGATAAAACAATTATAAAAGATGTCAGAACTAAAAATATAAGAATGGATACAAATATAATGAAAACATTTGATTATCCCACATGCTGTCAATATTTTTTTATTTTTTTAGTGTTTTTCCATGATTGATAGCACGCGGTGAAAGGATTTGGACCAGTTCATCAATAAAATTACAGATTTTATAATTGGTAGGAGACCGAAGCCATCAAACACCTTCCCCGCTGCAACATTGGTATACACAAAGATTTTGGTCCACATACATACCTATCCGTATCGAAGATGTTCTCGCAATCAAAAGAAAGTTGCAAACGTTGTTTGTACCGATACTTGACACCGACATCAAAGTACATATTCTCTTCTGTGAAGAAGTCATCCTTTTCCTCGAATTTGTAATTAAGTCTCTTGCCCAGATAATACGAACGACCAATCACTTTGAGCTGATGGTTTTTTTTCTGTAAGAATAAGTAACCCACATTTAAATTGAGTGTGAAATGCGGAACAGCCGTGACCAATTTTTTGGACGAGTTAAAATAATAATGCTCCGAACTGATATCGTGGCAATAATATGCCGAGAGATTAGCAGATAAGCGTTTGAAAGCGTAACTTGCCGTTGCCTCAACTCCTACATTATTTAGTTTTCCGGCATTTTTCCCAGCAACAAACGATCTTTCTTGCCAACACAAAAGGTTGGAATATTTGTTATAAAACAAGTTGACCTCATAGTTGAGATGCCAGGGTGAGACATTGCCCATGGCCGTGAGTTGAACAGCCGATATATGTTGTGGATCAGAAATGGTATGTTCATCACTAATGATATAACGGTAGAAAAAAGAGAGGTCGGCAAACGCTTGAGAATAAGACAATTTGAGGCTGAAATGATCATTAGGCACATACATCACGGCCAATCGTGGTGAGAAAGTTCTGATCACATTTTCTTTCTGCCGATATTTGAGATCGTATCGAAACCCAGTATTCAGGATGAGCTGTGGTAAGATATAGTGTTTATCTTGTATAAAGAACGAGAGGTTGCTTTCTTTTCCTGCATTGATGATTTCTTCATATCCGACATATCCATCATCAACATATTCCAAATTTGTGCCACTGAAGTAGAGGACAGAGACGAGAGAGAAATGCTCAAATTGGCCACCAACCAGAAAAGATCCTTTCATATTAAAGAGTCTGTAGTCTGCACTTGCTTTCAAAAAGCCCCCCATCGTATGCTCTTCATAATGGTTACAGTTCAGCCCTCCCTCAGAAAAGGTGGTATCGGGCACGGCATTCGTATAATCGATTATGGAATCTATCTCCTCAGCATTTGTCATATAATCGATTGTCATCAGAGAATCGTATAAGACATCGTAACGAGTTGTTTTATACCAGTCACTGTAGACGGATGCATTTAGGTTGATATTCTTGAGCTGCTTAGTATACCCTAATTCCGCATGTGTCGACTCCTGCCCATATCCTGGTTTTATACCGAAAATAGTAAAAAACCTGTTGTATTCGTAACCACCGTGTGTATCAATGTTCTGAAATACCTTTTTGACATTTTTTTTGCTGAACATCAGATCAAAGCCCTTGAATTTGAAGGTCAGTCCGATATCATATGCCGGGGAATCTCTATATCCATCAACATACACTTTGTCGGGTCCAATATAAACTCTTTTCTCGAAGCTAAAATCTTCAATTGGAACATAATAATCCAACAGGAACCCCTTTCCATCACTCATATGACGAATATGCCCGTCAGAGTTGTAGAAGGAAGCCCATGCGAAGATATCTGCATCCATGAACTGTGTACCCATTTGGATATCAGCCTTATGCGTATTGTAAGATGCGTATCCGTATTTAGCATTTATGCCATTCAGTTTTCTGCCACTTTTGGTGATGATGTTGACCACAGCCGACAAGGCCACATTTCCATACAGCGATGAAGCAGGTCCACGCAACACTTCGATATGGTCGATTTTCTCAGTAGAGATAGAATAACTAACGGGTCCGTTATTGTCGAAACGAGTATTCAGTCGGTGCCCATTCTCCATGATCAAGATCAGTTCCTGCCCATTGGCATAAGCACCATGTGTAGACAAATTGACCCCTTCATCGTAGGAGGAG
>CADCQC010000148.1 GCA_902803455.1 uncultured Prevotellaceae bacterium | reverse complement strand
GTGATGACGGTTCCACAGATGCCACCCACGACATTCTCGACCGGTGGCAGGCAGCAGGGCATCTGACCTGGTATGCCGGCGACAACATAGGATGGGCCATGAGTTTCATCCATCTACTCAGTCATGCCCACGATGCCGATGATTACGCCTTCTGCGACCAAGACGACATCTGGATGCCCGACAAGTTGTCTGCTGCGACAGAACAGCTGATGAAAGCTGGTGACACCCCCGCCCTGTATTGTTCCAACATGAATTATTATCGTGACGGAAAAGACGAAGGGATCGTAAAGCCCATCGGCCAACGGTTCAACCTGTTTACAGCCATGGTGCAATGTCTCGCATTAGGATGTACGATGGTGCTCAACAAACCGTTGGCCAGCACCATGAAAGCCCACCCCCCATCATCGGTCATCGCCCATGACTTCTGGGCCTATCAGGTGGCCTCCGCCATCGGAACCGTCTATTACGACGACCGCTCATTCCTCCTTTACCGTCAACACGGCAACAACCAGATCGGGCAAGTGCGCTCATGGCGCGAAGTATGGAGACGACGCCTGAAGACCCTCCGCAGCATCAGCACCCAGCACGACAGAGAGCAACTGGCCCGCCAGCTCCTGGCATGCCATTCGGCTGAAATGAGCGACACCAACAGGGCCATTGTCGAAAAAGTGGCCCACTATAACGACAGTTTTCTCCATCGCCTGCGCCTGGCAGCCGACCGCCGTTATACCATGGGGCACCTGTCCAATGACCTGTGGCTCAGGTTGAGAATCTTGATCGGGAAATTATGACCGGCCGCAGACCGACAGGTAAAGCCGCGCATACTTCTCGCGGATAGCGTCGGGACTGAAGATGGAGAGCACCTTTTCCGTATCCACGGCCGACCCTATCATGGAAGCCACCGCGCTGACGAAACCCTCATGGTCACCATATCGGAAAATGCTCACACCACGACAATCATTCAGATAATCCGCAATACGTACCCTGTCGGACATCACCACCGGTGTCCCTGAGGTCAAGGCTTCCAAAGCGACATAAGAGAAAGCCTCGTATTTGGAAGGGATCACCACCAGCGACGCCTTGGCATACAACTCCTGCAACTTCTCCGTGGGAATATTGGTATGAATGGTCATGTCGGAACGCACCTCAACATCCCCCATTCCCACACAATGGATGTCGTAGACACCTTCAGGCAGATGATAAAGATAGTCAAAGCCTTTATTATCCGCATTGAAACGTCCGACAAACAAAATCATTTTCTTGTTTTTCTCCACCTGCGCCAAGTTCCCTCCAGAAAGAGGTTGCTGATGACTCTCAACTTGAAAGCGGCACCAATGAGGAATACGAGTGACAGGGCACCTCAACCCACGGAAATAGGCCGTATCATCCTCATTCAGCGTGACGACAGCCTTGACTTTTCCCAAAAACGGACGGACAAACACATTGAAGAACATTTTTCCCAATAATGGTCTCCGCAACATCTTATAAGGATGCCAGTGAGCCGTATAGACGATTTTTTTTCCCAGCCACCAGGCAGCCAGAAAAGATTGCAACACGGTGAATGAGGCATAACCATTGATGTGGACCACATCCGCATCAGCTTGTTTCAACGTATGATAAAACGACCGCCAATGGTATAAGTTGTTGAGCAAGCGGCTGGGACGGACAGGCGCATCCCACATGGGAGCTACCGACACACGTCCGTCGGAATCAAACAACTGTGCAAGCGCCGTGCAATAGGTGGCGATGCCATCAGCATGGCCAACCACAGGAGGACATATCTGTTGCACGAAAATGGTCTTTTTCTTCTCGTCTGTTTTTTGATCACTCATAGCCATCGGTCATCATACGTGTTGCGAGGGCAAAATTAGATAAAAATCCGATATTTTAAGACGATAGGGAAAAAGAAAATGTTTTCTTAAGGCAAGTATCATTGGCCGTTTGGATTGTTTGACGTAATTTTGCATCATATCTATCAAAAAGACCATCATGCGAATATCATCCATCATCATGCTGGCACTGCTGTTGACGATCACAGTGGAGGCCACCGCACAGAAGACCCTCAAGGGCAACGACAACGGAGTGAGTTACACCGGACGAGTGGAAGTAGGCCCCGACGGTTCCGTGAGTTACGACTGGACCGGCGTCTATTTTCAGACCGACATCACAGGTGGGCACCTGTCCGTTGATGTGTCGGAAGCGGGGGTTTCATGGCACAATCTCTTCATCGACGGCCAATGGGTGAAGAAATTCAAGATTGAAGGCAATACACCACAGCGCATCATTCTGGCCGACAAACTCGGTAAGGGTACCCACCGCATCCGTCTTCAGAAATGCACGGAAGGAGAATACGGCAAAACCACCATCCATCAGTTTATCATCGCCAAAAACGGGACGATGAGTGCTGTAGCACCCCAGAAACGTATGATAGAAGTCTTCGGTGACTCCTACACTTGCGGCTATGGCACAGAGAGCCAGAAAGCCACCGACCGGTTTAGTGTCGACACGGAAAACTGCGACAAGGCATACGGCTGCATCGTCGCCCGTTACTTCGATGCCGACTATGCGCTCACCGCCCACTCTGGAATGGGCATGGTGCGCAACTGGGGCGATGCGAAACAACTTTCCGACCAAAACATGTCAACACGCTACACACAAGTCTACGATCATCACGGCAAGACAGCCTACGGATTTGATCGCTATACTCCCCAACTGGTGATGATCAACCTCGGCACCAACGATTTCTCTCCTGTGGCCATTCCTACCGACGAACAGTATGTGGACGCTTATCTGAAAATGATCACCACCATCCAGGAGAAATATCCCGGCGTGAAGATTCTCTGCATCACGCCCCACTCCGCCAACCGTTATCTGAAAGCCAGCCTGTCGCTGCTCCGTGACCGTCTTCTCGGACAGCCCAACGTCTGGATGGCCAACGTGCTCGACAACATGGTCACCGTGGAAAAGGATATGGGAGCCGACTGGCATCCCAACTACCAAGGACAATGTAAGATTGCCATGTCGCTCATCCCGCAGATTTCTGCTATCATGGGATGGGAACTCACTGGAAAAGCCGTGAAATAGAGATAAGGGATTTTTTCTGGGAGAGACCAGGAAATCTTAGGAAAAGTTAGGAAGAACTAAGAAAAGCTAGGGTCGACAAACGATATCTTTTTAAAAAACAAAATCATGATTGCCATGCATCACCTCCGTCATTTACTGGTTGTTATCTTCCTCATGGTCACCGTCACCTCACCCGCAGGCGATCATACCCGTAAGGCTGCAAGAACCATGAATTACTACCCTGACAATGGAGATATCGTTTGCGTCAACGGCACCAACCGTTATACCCGTGCACTTTATGGTTCACCCACCCGCTTCCGTCTGGAAACGAGCGACCGCCCCATCTTCGCCACCTACGACAGAGACAAGAGTGTCAACATCTCTTTTTTTATCGACAACGGCGGTCAACTGCAACCGCTTGACTCCACCTCTTTCTGCGAAGCCAGATACCAAGGAGGTCTCCGCCACTACACCTTGGGTGATGACAGTTGGCAGGGCGGCCAGACCCATATCTCCGTCATCAGCACCTACAGTTGCGAGGGTGCCATCTGGCGTTTCCACACCGAGGGCTTCGACCACCGCCGTTCTTTCCATGCCATTGTGCGCAAGGTCACCAAATCGAAGATGACCCGTGACGGAGACTATGGACTGGAACCCCGAAGCAGTTTTGAAGGAGCCGGCTTACCACTCCAGACACTCACTTGGACCAACGACAGCGACACCTATATCGTGCTGACCCCTGAAGGTCAACTGATTGCCGACACCTTAGGAGCCCAGCGCTATGCGATGGAAGACTCCATCCGCCTGTCGGTGATCTCACGTCTGCAGATCCACACGCCCGACCCCTATATCAACACCCTTGGCGCCAATCTCGCCGCAGCCGCTGACGGACTGTGGGACGGAGAGACGTGGCTCCATGGCTGTTGCGGATGGCGCACCCCACTGGCCGGTTGGCGCGCTGCCTATGTCGGCGACGTGCTCGGTTGGGATGACCGCGCACGTTCCCACTTCAATGCATACGCACGCAGTATGGTGACGGAGGTACCACCCCGCTACGGACATCCCACCCAAGACACCCTGCGCAACCTGGCCCGCGCAGAGGAAAAATGGGGAACACAGATGTACAGCAACGGATATATCTGCAAATTGCCTGGGAAAGCAGACAAGATGAGCCACTATGACATGAACCTCAACTACGTTGACGAACTGTTATGGCATTTCTGCTATCATGCCGACAAGGACTATATGCGGCAGATGTGGCCCCTGCTGAAACTCCATCTCGCATGGGAGAAACGCAATTTCGATCCCGACGGCGATCACCTCTATGACGCCTACTGCTGTATCTGGGCCAGTGATGCCCTCTACTACAATGGTGGCGCAGTGACCCACTCCTCCGCTTATAACTACCGGGGCAACCTGCTGGCAGCCCGCATCGCAGAACTGATCGGCGAAGATCCTACACCCTACCGTCAGGAAGCCGATGCCATCATCAATGCCATGAACCGCAGGCTATGGCTCAAGGATGAAGGTCACTGGGCAGAATTCCAAGACCTGATGGGCTTGAAACGCCTCCATCACAGTGCTGCCCTATGGACCATCTATACACCGATCGACTGCGGAGCCTGCAGCCCCAGCCAGGCATGGCAAGCCACCCTCTATGCAGACCGCCATTTTCCACATATCCCGGTGGAACAAACCGGTGGCGGCCAACTGTCTGCCGATGATGGCGACTACTACACGCTCAGTACTACTGACTGGCTGCCCTACGACTGGAGCACCAACAATGTGGCCCATGAGGAAGTGATGAACATGGCGTTGGCCTATTTCATCGCCGGCAGGCGCAACGAAGGATTCCGCCTGCTCAAAAGTGACGTGCTCGACGGTATGTTTCTCGGGTCCTGCCCCGGCAATTTCGGACAGATCAGTTACTATGACAAAGCACGCAGCGAGGCCTACCGCGATTTCGGCGACAACATAGGCATCTCCTCACGGGCCATCGTCAACGGACTGTTCGGCATCCGGCCCGACGCCCTCAACGGACGATGCGTCATCCAATACTCGTTGCCGGAGGAATGGAACGATGCCAGCATCTCCACCCCCTACCTGTCATACACCTTCCACCGCGACGGTCAGCGGCTGACCTATCACGTCACCCAGCATTTCAGCGAACCACTCCAGATCATCATCAGAGTGGGATCGGGCGACGGACGTTTCATCAACTATCAGGGGTCATCGAGCACCACCCAGACCATCAACATCGATATCAGTGAATGGCAAGGCATCGAAGAGCCCTCGGCTGTTACATTTATTGGAGACAGCCATGACCAAACCGACATCGACCTTGCCGGACTCTCCGATTTCATCATCGGCACCCGTCAGCAGAACATCGATCTGTCGAAACTCTTCAATGCCAATGTCGATGATATCTTCCGCAATGAATATCTCTCCCCGCGACCACCCTACACCACCCTCGAATTGCCCAAACAAGGCATCGGACAATGGTGCCTCCCCGACCGCACGGCACACATCGAGGACGACGGTCTGAGAGCCAAATCTGTCAAGGGACTTTTCGATACAGGCATCGGCATCAGTTTCCTCACGCCCGCCGAAGGTCACAACATCATTTACACTTCCCTATGGGACAATTATCCCGAGAGTGTCAGCATCCCCCTCAAAGGAAAAGCATCCTATGCCTGTCTGCTGCTCGCCGGCAGTACCAACAACATGCAAAGCCGCATCGACAACGGCATTATCACCGTGGAGTATAAAGACGGCACCGCAGACACCTTACATCTGGTGAACCCTATCAACTGGTGCCCCATCGAACAAGACTATTACCTCGACGGGCTTGCGTTTAGTGCGGCAGCCCTACGTCCCTACCGCGTGCATCTGGGCAGCGGTCTGGTTTCACGCAACATCAGCGACCATATTGCCACGGGTACCTTCAGCAACTCTGTCCCTGGCAACCCAGATAGTGCAGAACCCCGACTCATCGACTGTGGGGCGGCAGAGATCCTCAAGATGCCTCTCAATCCCAAGAAGCGACTGAAGCGCCTGACCCTCCGCACGTTGTCATGCGATGTGGTGATCGGCCTGATGGCCATTACCCTGACCAAATAGTCTGATGCGCCCTCTACATCCTTTATATACCACACTCACCCTCCCACCACGGCTCAACAACCCGATGGGGTATGTGGCACATCCCCTCTGCATTCAAGCAGCCAAGGAGGTGCAACACTATATCGGCACGATGGATGCATGGCAAGAAGAACTCTCACACGGGAAAATGTTTGGCGTTCTCGTCGTAGAAGACACCACCCACCATCAGTTGGGTTTTCTCGCCGCTTACTCCGGACTTCTGGGAGAGCGCAACGACTGGGATTATTTTGTTCCTGCGGTCTTCGACTTCCAACAGCCAGACGGATATTTCAAACAAGAGGAAGCCGTCATCAGCGCCATCAACAAAACCATTGAGAAAAAAGTCCATTCCGAACAATTGAGCGCCGCCCATCAAGCCCTTGATGACGCCCGCCAGGCCATGACGCAAGATTTGGAAAACTGGAAGACGACCATGAGAGAGGCCAAGAAGCGGAGAGACCACATCCGGCAATCCACAGATATGGATCAAGGACAAGCGATGCGCAGCCAACTCATCCATGAAAGCCAATGGATGAAAGCCGAACTACATCGGAAAAAACAACACCATGCAGACCTCATCTCACGCCTGCAAGCCATTGTCGACAAAGAAGAGGCATCCATCCAGCAACTGCGACAACTGCGACATGAGAAGTCTGATGCCCTCCAACGTTGGCTGTTTCAACATTTTGAGATGCTCAACATCCACGGTGAGCGCCGTCATCTGATTGATATCTTTGCCCACACGGCATCCACCATCCCACCATCAGGAGCAGGCGAGTGCTGTGCCCCGAAATTGCTTCAATATGCCTTTGCCCACCACCTTCGGCCCGTGGCGATGGCTGAATTCTGGTGGGGAGCATCACCCGTAGGAGAATTGAGGGAACATCTGCACTTCTATCCCGCCTGCAGAGGGAAATGTCTTCCCATCCTGCAATATATGTTGCAAGATATGGACATCGAAGACAATCCATTTGAACAATCCCTGGAAACACCACCGGAAATTGTCTATGAAGACGAGGCCCTGCTGGTCGTCTATAAACCCGCAGGTCTGTTGAGTGTTCCAGGAAAGAAATGCGCCACCTCCGTATGGTCCTTTGTCAGAAGTCATTGTGACGCTGCCGACGGACCACTCATCGTGCATCGTCTCGACATGGCCACCTCGGGCCTGCTCGTTGTGGCCAAGACCAAGGACGTTCACCAACATCTGCAGGCACAGTTTGCCCGTCATACAGTAGAAAAGACCTATGTGGCACAGTTGCAACACGCCTTGCCCGATACATGTCCTCCCAACGGGACCATCCATCTTCCCCTGCGAGCCGACTTGTTGGACCGTCCCCGGCAATGTGTCGACTATACAAAAGGCAAGGAAGCCATCACCCGTTATGAGGTCATTGGTGATGACAGGGTGTTGCTTCATCCGCTCACTGGCCGGACACATCAGTTGCGTATCCACTGCGCTCATCCCGCAGGACTTGGGGTGCCTATCAAAGGAGACACCCTCTATGGAACACCCGCAGACCGGCTGTACTTACATGCCGCCACGCTTCGCTTCACCCATCCTATCACGGGTGAGCGGATGACGTTTACAAAAAAAGCTGATTTCTGATCCCCATCTGGGCATCAAAGTCTGAAGTCGGGACGGCTACTCGATCTCTCCCAAGAATTTCTCCAAAGGAATGCCCCTATTTTTGTCAACATTATTTTTGTTGAGTTCTATCAGTCGGGCCACGACATCCATGGCGCACCTTGTGCTTTGAACCAACGGACGGTCTTTCAGAAGATTGCCGATCAAAACAGCGGAGAAGATATCACCTGTACCGGGGAAATGGACGGGGATCTCTGTATATTCGAGCAAGAAACGGCGGTCACTGAAATGATTGTATCCCACCACACAATGTCTGCCATCCACGATACAACTGGTGATGATGACCGACAAGGCCCCCACAGCCCTCAACTTGTCAACCAGCGTCCAAGCCTCCTCTACCGTTATACCCTCCGGGGCATACTCCGTCCCCGTCAGGAAGCAAGCCTCCGTATAATTGGGATAAATGAGATGAGCCACCGATATCATCTACAGCATGCTGTTGATCGTCGATGATGTGACACCATTATATAGCTTACCCTCATCACCCATGATGGGATCGACGAAGATGGTGGTGCCGATAGCAGCCTGTGAGGTGCAATATTCCGAGACGATACGAGCCTGTCGCTCTGAGGCGATGAACCCTGTGGCAATGGCATCGAAATGGAATCCCAGTTCCTTCCATACAGGAAAGACACCTTTGATATAGTCTGTGGTATCCAGAATATTGAACTTGCCGTAATCAAGCGTATTGGAAACTAAGGCCGTCGGTAAATTATAAACCGGAAGCCCCATATAAGACAAGATGGGCAACATGGCTGCTGTAGCCACCTTCCCGTATCCTGCCATATCATTGATCAGAAGAATTTGCTTGGTCATCGCCACAAAGAAATAAAAGATTATTTTAATCCTAAAATCACCTGTTCGACAATCTCCGGAAAGAACCTCATCTCAAGTTCATGCTCCTTGGCAGCGATGTCTTCCACCGTGTCGTCGGAAGCGATCTTCACAGAGCGTTGTGCGATAATCTCTCCACCATCACATACAGGAGACACATAATGCACGGTGATGCCCGTCTCGGTGTCCCCGGCAGCCTTGACCGCCTCATGGACATGATGTCCCCACATGCCTTTTCCTCCATGTTTCGGCAACAGCGCCGGATGGATATTGATGATACGTTTAGGATAAAGATCAATGAGATAATCTGGCACCATCGGGAGGAATCCCGCCAGCACGATCATGTCGACCTGATAGCGGTTGAGCAAAGGCTTCATCACCTCAGGATCATTGAGTTGCGCCTTGTTGACCACCTCAGCCGGCACCTGCAAGCGTTGGGCTCTGGTCAACGCATAAGCGTCGCTGCGGTTGCTCACCACCACAACGATATCCGCAGTCTTCGTCTTCCTGAAATAAGTAATCAAATTCTCACAATTGCTTCCACTTCCTGAAACGAAAATGGCTAATTTTACTTTATCCATGAAAATAATTTTAAAAAAAAGCCTTAACAATCATATTTTGCATCTTCAAAGATGCTCTATAATCACATCAGATATACCTTGTTGGACCACGATGGCAACCAACCGCAGATATACCCAGATAACTGGCTGCAAAATTAACATAATAAAATAATATAAATCAAATTATCAAGGAAAAAAATAAAAAAGTAAGATAAACATGCGCTCTATCGGCCCAAAATGTGTAACTTTGCATTCTGTTTTTCAACAATAGGTAATTATGACAACAAATAAGACGATAAAGACCGCTCTGATTTCCGTATTCCACAAAGACGGTCTTGAAGAGTTGCTTTCCGAACTCCATGCCCATGGAGTGAAATTTCTCTCCACAGGTGGTACCCAGAAATTTATTGAGTCACTGGGCTACGAATGCCAGACTGTGGAAAGCCTCACTACTTATCCGTCGATTCTTGGCGGCCGTGTGAAGACGCTCCACCCGAAAGTGTTTGGAGGTATCCTCGGGCGTCGCGACAATGCCGGCGACAAGGAGCAGATGGCTACATACGACATTCCAGAGATCGACCTTGTGGTGGTTGACCTTTATCCCTTTGAGGACACCGTGAAGAGTGGTGCCTCATCACAAGACATCATCGAGAAAATTGACATAGGAGGTATCTCACTGATCCGTGCCGCCGCCAAGAATTTCAATGATGTTGTCATCATTCCCAGCAAGGCCGAATATGGCATGCTGACCCGCATCCTCCAGGAGAAGGGTGCACAGACCAGTTTGGAAGAGCGACGCCAGTTTGCTGAGCGTGCTTTTGGCGTGAGCAGTCATTACGACACAGCTATCCACACGTGGTTTGCCGGAGCATGATCCTCGGCAACCACACCTTACATTCAAAACTTCACAGGATACAATTATCGCTTCAGACTTAAAAAATGGGACTTTTTTCATTTATTCGTGAAATAGCAATGGACCTGGGAACGGCCAACACTATCATCATCGCCGATGACAAGATTGTGGTGGACGAACCTTCGGTGGTGGCACTTGACCGTCGGACGGACAAAATGATAGCCGTGGGCGAGGAGGCAAAACTGATGTACGAAAAAACGCACGACAGAATACGTACCATACGCCCCCTGCGCGACGGCGTGATTGC
>CADCQC010000147.1 GCA_902803455.1 uncultured Prevotellaceae bacterium | reverse complement strand
GGAAATCGCTATTCTGAGAATTATCAGGGTTGATGGACTTGTGACATGTAAGACTACGTCATTTTTACATAAAAAATCTTCACTTCCCTTTTCAACATAATCAATATTATGATAAATAGAGTGATGGAGAATCTAAATGTCCTTAAATCGATATCCCCTACCAGCATTGTGATTTTTAATTTGCTAATTGATGATTGATTTACCTTGTATCCATGAAGCCATTATTATTAACAATTATCTTTGTGATGAGTCTTGGGATCCCTTCACATGCTCAGGAAAAAAGTGCCGTCCCTTTGGCCGATCCTTTTATTCTTCTCGACAATGGCATTTATTATGCCTATGGAACAAACGACGCTAATGGTATTGCCGTATGGACATCTAACGACCTTCTTAATTGGACGCGACATCACGAGTTGGCTTTGCACAAGCAAAATACTAGTGAGAATCAATGGTTCTGGGCTCCAGAGGTTTATAAGAGAAATGGCACTTATTACATGTATTTCTCGGCAAATGAGCATCTTTATGTTGCGAAGGCAACTTCTCCCACAGGACCATTTCGTCAAGTTGGCGAGTGTATGACAAAAAATATGCTGGGCGATGAGAAATGCATCGATTCCAGCGTATTTTTCGATGACAACCAAGCCTATTTGTTTTTTGTGCGTTTCACGGATGGCAACTGTATATGGATGTGCCAATTGGAGGATGACCTCATCACTCTGCAGCCCAGCACCCTGCAGAAGTGCATCAGTGTCAATCAATCTTGGGAAGATCTGCAGGGACGTGTGAACGAAGGTCCATTCGTCATCAAAAGAAAAGGTACTTACTATCTCACATATTCAGGAAATGACTACCGCAGCCAGGACTATGCCGTGGGCTATGCCACGACCGACCGATTAACGACAGTCGCTGGTGAAGCACCTTTATGGACCAAATATGCTGACAATCCTATCATACACCGCATAGAAGGATTACTTGGCACTGGCCACCATTCGTTCTTTACAGACAAGGAGGGGCATCTTCGCGTTGTCTTCCATGCACATGCCTCAGAGTCCGAGGTGGCACCACGAGGCATGTATATTGGCACTATGGAGTTTGTTGGCGACAGGTTACAATTGTCCAACGAACCTATTATCCGTCCAGTGGAATCCGTTGTCAGTCCTGACTGGGAACTGGAATATATGCCTGGCAGCACCACGAAAGATGATATCAGGGCTTATCGCGACTTGAAATATAATCGGCTATTCACCCGTACTCGCGGATGGAATGGCGGTGATGGCGTACTCACCATTAGCCTTCCCAACGGCGATGTGATGTGGACATTCAACGATAGCTTTTATGGTACGGTGAATGCCTCTGACCGTTCGCGTGGCAGTTGCAATTTCCCCCGTAACAGTATCATGGTACAACGTGCGCATAATGGTAAGCTGGGCGAAACCGAAAAAGATCTTGTGTGGCTGGCCGATTATGTGAACTGGCTTCAGCCCTCTCAATACCGATATTTTCATGCTCGAACCCACTTGCGGCATCCTCAGGGTAACAAGACACCCTTGGAGATAGCGGCTGGTGATATCGATGAGGAAAAAGTCTATTGGTCGGGCGACGGTGTCGTCTGCAATGGTCAACTGCAGATGGTGTGGATTGCCGTTGAGTCGAAGGCATTGCAGAATATCGGCACCGCTCTTGCCGTTTATTCCCTGAAAGGCGACATGCCTACAGGCTACTATCTCGACACTATTCCCGACTATCTCCCCCACCCTGGCGACTATCTGTATCGTGAGAGCGTGCTTCACGACGTGAATCACAACCGTGTCTCTTATGGTTCCACCATCTGCGATGAGGCAACCGACGGCCATCTCTATCTCTACGGCACCGACCAGTTCAATGTCGTGGTGGCGCGCACAGATACAATGAGTCTCTACAGTCGTTGGCAATATTATGTGAAGAAGGCTGACGGTCAATGGCAATGGCAAGATGAATACCCAACCGACGATGAGATGAAACGCTCTAATATCATGGCTTCTGCGGATGATACTGGTCATCTGCCATGGGTGTTTCGCGATGGCGACTATTACTATCTCACCTCGCAGGCTCCTTTTTTTTCTACCGAGGTGTACATTTACCGTTCGCTCACGCCATACGGTCCTTTCACCGACAAGCGGCTGCTCTTCCGGCTCCCCGACCATCTTGACAAGATTGGACCTCAGAAATACCACTGGCTCTATATGGTGAATCTGCACCCTGCCCTATCACGCGAGGGAGAGTTGGTGTTTTCTACCAATAGCGATCCCGATGATTTCTTTTGGAACTTCAACGACCCTGGAAGTGCCGATTATTACCGACCTTTCTTCTATCGTGTGTTCAACTGGAAGAAAGTGTATGAATAGTGGTATTTGGTGCTGGTCCTTCATAAGAGTGCATGAACCATGTCATACAAGATGGAGTCCAATGCCTCAGACGATGGCAGGGTTTCTTCTGTACAGAGTGAACCAAGACGCTTATCGTAATCACACGCCAAATGACGTGCATATTCCACCAATGTGTCATCGACAGCAAGCATGTCACACTCCTTTCCTTCACTCTTGAACCGTATTAATTTTTTAATTTTAGCCTTGACGTTCTCATCATCGACGGTAGCGTCAAGCAACTCCTTGAAGACAGCCGGCGGCATGGATTGTTTGGTCTCAATCCACTTGCAAGCCAACACGCCACGAAGATAGTATAGAAAACGCTTCATTGGATAACCTTCCTTCTGGAGAAACCGCTCGTTCGTCTTATTGTAGAGATGGTTATAATGATACATGGCCTTGACTGGATTGAATAAATCCTTCTCGGCAGCATGGATACGCTTGGCGAAGTCATCATCCACATAATAGACTTTTGGCGAATTCAACCATTCGAAAAGAGGTGGGTTGCTCTCCTTAAACAAAGACAGGGCCTTTCTCAACTCCCATCCTGCCAAATCCACACCATCTTCATAGTAGTGCTCGATAACGTCTTGCT
>CADCQC010000146.1 GCA_902803455.1 uncultured Prevotellaceae bacterium | reverse complement strand
GTATTTGATTTTATTTCAATCAATTACCTGCCCCCCTGATTCCCTTCCCCCTGATTCCTTGATTCCTCCCCTGATTCCTCTTCGGATGGAGAATCTGAGGAATGATTCTTTTCAAATTAATTAGCATTTTTGCGAATTCTTTTTATTCGAAAACCTTTATCGGCCAGGGCGAGCAATTCTTTGTCTCCTCTGCTGTCGCCATAGACGTAGAGCAGGTAGGTCTGACGCATAGGGTAGACCTCCAGAAACCTTGATGCTTTCTGAGCTCCGTAGCAGTTGGGCGTCAGAAAACGTCCCGTCAATCTGCCGTCGGCAGAGAGCTCTATTCGTGTGGCAATCAACCTGCTGATATTCAGCCGTTCGCAAATGGGGCGCACCCATTCGTCGATGCTGGCCGTGACCACGCACACCATGTGACCCTCATTCTGATGCCGGCGTAGTGTCTCAACCATCTGGGGGTTCAATACCGTCTCGGCTACATCGGCAAAACTGCGTCCCCACAGTATAAATTGCTCATGCGTCATACCCTTATAGAAATGACTGAAGACCTTCTCTTTCACCTTCCAGTTGGGGTAGAGCCCCATTTTCATCATCAATAGCCAGTGGATATGGCACAGAAACCCCAAAAACAGTCGGCGCCGCCCATGGGTGAAGCGGATGAACGCTATCAGCGTGTTTTTTGTCGTCAATGTGCCATCGAAGTCGAAAGCAGCCACAACGTTTCTTTTCTCTTGCTGTCGGTAGGTCTCAGCCATGGGAAAATCGTTTATATATCCACGGGGAAAAAATCATTTATATATCCTTGAAAAATCGTTCACATATAGAGAATGATCGCAAATGACGCAATCCAACCAACGACACACATCAGAATGAAACGGTCGTGCAGCAGCACTTTTGTGGGGCTACCGCTCTTTTGGTTGACGAAGGAGAGCTGCATATACCGTAAAATGCCTGCCAGTACAAAAAATGAGGTGGCATAGAGGTATGGGCTGCCTATGCGCGCTACCACATCATCTGACACCGTATAAAGAATATAGCACATAATGGTGACACTGCCTAAAATGCCGATCGACTGATTGAGAAAATCCATGTTGTAGTGCTCCACATTCTTCCGTACTTTGATGCCAGAGGCCTCGTAGATGGCCACGTCATCGCGGCGCTTGGCCAGGGCCAAAAAGAGTGCCAGCAAAAAAGTGGTGAGCACTATCCAATGTGACAAAATGATGCCGGTGGCCAGTCCGCCGGCTACGATGCGTAACACGAATCCGATGGCGACAATGAAGACATCGAGAAGAGATGCCTGCTTCAGTTTCACACAATAGGCCATGTTCATGACGATATAGATCAGCAGCGTGGCGGTCAGTTCCTTTCGTGCGTAGTCATTGTGAAAGTTGCCCAAGGCGATCAGCACGAATGCAGCTACCCATGCGATGACCATCGTGACATAGGCTGTCCGCTTGCTGACAGCACCACAGGCTACAGGGCGCTTTCGTTTCACAGGGTGCAGACGGTCGGCTTCGGCATCGTGAATGTCGTTGAAGCAGTAGATTCCGCTGGCTGCCAGACAAAAGGCTAGGAAAATCACCATGCAAGGCCATACATAACGCCAGTTGGTGGCGTGGCGGTCGAAGAACAATGGGGTGAAGACAAAAACATTCTTTATCCATTGGCTTGGACGTATCAGTCTGAGGATGTGTCTATTCATGTTTCGTCTTAACTTGGTAGAGTGTGAATGACGGATGTTCGCAGTGATCGATGACTGTGAGCACTACTGTCGTGTCTGATCGCAACCTGTTCACGTAATCTGAGATGGGCTGATCAAATGAATCGCCATCTGGTGCCTCGATGATGTAGTCTATGTGACCTATAAACGCTGTCGGGAAGATACCTACAAAATAGCATGTGTCGCAAATAGGCTTGATCTCATAGAACACCGAAAAGGGACAGACCACTGCGTCGGACGAGATGAAATGTTGGCGTTGAACAAATGAGCGTAGGTTTCCGTAGTCCCATTGTTCGTCGGGCAACATCGATCGGATGCCGATGACCGTCATCAGCATAGCCACCATGCCGAATACGACACACCACCATAGGTGTCTGGTGGCGATAGACACGATGGCTATCAACAAGGGGAGAAAGGCCATCCATCGATAGTATATCGCAAAGCGCCCCGCCAGGTTCATGATAACAGGGATGTAGAGTGCGAACAACAACGACAGGAATCCTTTGTCGCTCAGTAGTTTTCGCAGGTTTTTCCTGAAGCTGATGGCATAGGCCATCAGGGCGAGAACCGCCAGAATGAGGAAACTGCGGTATTCTATGATAGCGGCAAGTCGTTCTCCGAGGCTCGATGCCGTTGTCAGTTCATGCAACTTCTGTATGTAGGCTGTTGGGTCAAAATCAAACACTTTGCCTGCCCATGGGAGCACTGTCAAGGCAAGGCCTGACAGTAGGGTGGAATACTGTATGACGCTGCTGGCAAAGGCCATCAATCGGCCATGAGCCAACATGAAGAGTGCCGTCAGAACCAGTCCCACCATCATCCCTGTCAGCAGGAGAACAAACAGTCTCATGGCCTCCTTGCGTCGTCCTTTCATCACGATGAAGAGAAACAGCCAGAGGGCAAACAGACAAACTGCCGCCTGGATGCCTGAGCAGAATAGCAGAGCTGAGGTGGTGATGACGGCAAGACGATGGGCTGTCGACTTCACCAGCAGATAGTTGCCTGTTGCTTGGACAGTGATGACGAGTGCCAATGCGCAGAGCATGTCGGGCCGCCCGTTGCGAATCATCCATGCCATTTCGCTGGTGCCCCACAAAAGCACTGTGAACAAGGCTGTTGTGATGGGTGACAGTCGCAGTCCGTGCCGCATCATGAGTCGCAGACAAACCACTCCTAACACAAATGTGATGAGTAGGTTTAAACTCCTGACTGCCAACAGACTGCCTCCAAAGAGCCATATCCAGGCCGTGGCCAACAGCTGGTAGAGTGGTGGGTAGGTGGAGAAAGGGGATTGTCCGGCAACACGATACCAGGCTGTGGTTTCCCATGAACCGTGAACAGCTGCGTTATAAGAGGTGTCGAGAAACATCACCTCGTCTATCCAGGGTGCCAGGTTGCTCAGCGTGAAAAGGTTGACGATGATGAAAGCCAACGACAACAGCATGTAAGTGTTGGCGCAGACGCTGCTTCTTTTCATCTCACGTATTTCTTCCCGTCTTGGATGTAGACTCCTTTTTGTGGGATTTGCTGAAGCTTTCGTCCATACAGGTCGTAGATCTGATGGCGGGTGGTTGGTTGCATCACAGGCTTATCCATTATGCCACTGGGAGAGTTGTTGGACTTTTGCACTTGAGCCATGCGCCCCATGAACAGCACCGTGTGAGTGACGTTGTTTTCGATGGTGAAATAGAACGGATGGTTGATGACAAAGGCTTCGTCTGCTTCTGGAGGTATGGATTCTGTAGCTTCGATGGCGGTGACAGCTGCCGCTTCCGTGCCCTTCTCGTCCACGACAATCTTGGCAAACTGGAAAACACGGTCGATGCCTCCTCTTTTGTCTGTCATCTTGCTGAAATCGGCCTTCATTTGGAATGCTTCATGGATGCCGATCTCTTTTAAGACTTCATTGAGCTCATATTGCCCTTCTATGCTGAATTTGGGCATTTGCAGTTGGATATTGCGATGCTCACTGTTGTTGATGGCTGTTTGCCAGGCATCAAATGTCAGTGGGGGGAATGTTTGCGCATCGATGGGTAAGAAGATGGTCATCGAGAAGTTGCTTCTTCCATAGGGTAGGGTCACTGTCTTGAAATCCTGGGTGGTGGAGGTCTTGTAACTGTCGCTTGATTGCATCATGTCTACGTTGACCGTTGTGCCGTCGATCAGATGGAAATCCTCAGGATGGGTGTCTGTCTCGCTGAAGGCGATGGTCCAAGAGCCTTTGAAATAGAGGGCATTGGCAAGCAATAGCCACATGTCACTATTGGGCTCATTGATGATCGATGGAATCAATTGGTGTGTCTTGTCGCTTACCCATTGGTTGATCTTGTCAATGTCTTCCTGTAATCCGAAATCCACCTGATCCGTTTCTGAATCATAGTAAGTACGGAGGTCGTTGAGAAAACCGTCATGCATCGTGACCCCATATCTTGTCCATAGACCATTGGCAATCTCGCATTTCGGGTAGGTGGCGTCGTATGCTTCTCTGCATTCTTCTTCCTGTCCCCATTGGGGATTCCACTCAAAGGGTGGCCGGTAGGTGAGCTGCTTGGTCAGCATCTGGTTGTAGGCGTTCACCTGTTCCATGTCATAACCGGTGGTGCCAAGGGCTTCTTGTATCTCGGAAAGGGTATTGCCGGCGGCTCCGTTTTCAAGCATCGAGAGGGCTATCTGTGCTGAGAATGGAGAGAATATGGCATTCTCATTGATGTCTTTGGCCACTTTGTTGAACAAAGTGAAGGAGAGCTTTTGGTAAATAGACTCAAGTGGTTGTGCACTGTCTTGTGCCCTCATGCTCATGGTTGACAGCAGCAAACCGATTAGGATCAATAGCTTTTTCATATTATTTTGTGTTAGCGTTTTTATTTGAGGTATTTTTTCCCGTTGATGATATAGATGCCTTTTTGAACAGGTATGACCCGTATTCCCATGAGATTATAGCATTCGGTGGTAGGAGAATGGTGTGTCTGGATGGCTATGATGCCACTGGGTGTCAGGGTCACTTCTCTTCCCGCCAGTTGGAGCACCGTGTGGCTCACATTCCTGCGCTTGGGCTTTGAGGTCGCTTCGGTTTGGCTTGGAAGTTCCGATAAAGGGTCATATAGGTAAGCCATCGGCCCGTCAATGCATCCCACCTTGAATAATATGTTATTCCAACAAGGCAGGATATCTCCTTCTTTTATCACGTCATGATAGTAGGTCAGGTTTTCTGCCTTGATGGTGTCGGTCGCTGTTGAGAGGAGGGGGATGGTGTCGTTATAGATGCCATCCCATTGGGAATAGTGGAAATAGCCTCCTGGCTCAAAGGTGCTGAAGTCGTAGAGCACAAACTCATCAGTGATGGTTTCTGCACAGAGTCGGGCATAGACCAAGGTGTCGCCTCTCTCGGAGCGTACGAATCCGATGGTGCTGCCTTTATTCACATCAATGAGGTTGAGATAGTTCACTCCGTCTAATACAGTGTGTCCTTTTAGTTCAAAGATGAGATGGACGACGTTCTCCTCGTCATAGCATTCCACTTCCCATCGTGTGCCCTCACGCCACACCTCCTGGGCGGGAAGACTCACCGACATCAGCAGCGCCGACAGTAAGAGTATGAGATATCTTTTCATAGACTATATTTTGACAGATAGGTTTCCAAGGTCTCGTTCATGATGCTCTCTTCGAGTTTGCGCTTCATGCGTTGCTTCCTGACAGCCACGGAAGAGGGAGCTATGCAGTAGATGTTGGCAATGACGGGATTGGGCACTTTCATAGCCACCAGACAGCAGAAGCGTACATCTTCATCACTCAGTGAGGTGTGGTTCTTGCGCAGTTGATGGGTGAATTTGGGTAGCACCAGATTGGTGTTCTCCTCTATCAGCTTCCATGACTTTTCGTTTAGGTCGATGTGGCCGGTGTGGGTGCGCTTGGCATTGAGAATGGGCAAGAGAATGGCATAGAGATGTTCGTAATACCGCTTTTGCAAGTCTTCGTTGAGTGCCCTGACCTCTGCCTCACTGCTTTGGGCATCCTCGGCAAGCCGAAGCGCTTCAAGTTCGGCTTGATGGGCTGCAACCGCCTTCCGGCGAAACACCACGATGGCGACCACTGCGCCTGCCAGCACCATGGCGCTGACGGCCAGGATCCCCCACATCCGTGCCTGTGACTGTGCTTTCATCGTCTGTTGACGTGCAGCAGACAGTTTCATCTGCTCTTCATGTTGCAGCTGGTGAATCCTGATGGTTGCCTCTGAGGCCTCGCGCTGGGCTGCGGAGTCGTTGAGCTCGAGAAGCCGTTTGGCATCATGGAGTGCTTGCAGGGTCTGTCCCCGTCGCTCATGGATGCTCTGCAAGAGGCTCAGTTCTTCTATTCTCGCATACAGACTGTCGGTGTTTGCGTACAGGTTGATTTTCTTTTCCGCCTCATCGTCATGTCCGGTGTTGTTCAGCATATATACTTCCGAGAGATGATAGATCTCCTCTTGGGCGATAGGGGGATAGATGGCATGGGCTTGACGGAGTGAGGAAGCCACTGAGTCGATGGCTTCTGTTTGCAAAAACACTTGGCAGCGCATCAACTGGCATTTGGCGCGTAGTTGTGCAGAGTCTTTCGGTGACTGTCGATAGGCCTGGTCTAAATAGGAGAGGGCTTGGTCGTTGTCTTCTTGGGTATAGCGCGACACGCCCAATGTGAAAAGGGTGTGGGCTATCTTGCCGGCATCGTTCATTGCTTGGGCAGACTCCAACTGTCTGAGCAGGTATTTCTCTTGCAAGTGAAACAGATTCTTTTTCTCATAAACAGCCGACAGGGTCTTGAAGAGCCGGTAGCTGACTTGTGGGTCGTGGCATCCCCGGGCATAGTCGGCGGCCGTGAGCATCAGAGCGAGTGCACTGTCGGTGTCATGGTCGTCGTATAGTTTTTGGCTCGTGTCAAACAGCTCCTTCACTACGGTGGTGGAGTCTTTACCGTCGTAGGGTTCTTGCTGCCTTGAATGGCCACATGAGTGGGTGACCAAAAGGAAAAATAGCATCCAATAAAAATAGAATAGGTGTTTCATGCCATTGGCCTCGATTTATTGACAAAGATAAGATGTTTTTTAAAGAAAAACAACACCTCATGGTAGTTTGTCTATCATATTAGATGAAGCCAATAGATAATAAACTCCTGATTATAAGCATTTTGCGGATGTCACAAATGTATATCGCATCCAAGACTCAGAGCGAATCAGCAGTGTAGCGCAGCGGAACCCCCTACATCATAAAAACGCGCACCTGATTGCAAAAACAAATATTGGATTTACTCCCAGCCCATCAATTGCCTCAAAAAGGTGGTCAGTTCTTCAGCCATCAAGGCATGCCGGCGCATGGAGGGATGACCTTGCGATCCCATGCCCAACGAACCGTCATCGGGCGTGAAGTCCATGCGGTATACCTCATGGTCACCACGAGCGGCGGCATCTGCAATGGCGGCATCCTGGGCCTCACGGATGTCATACAGACGGGATGATGCGCGTATGGCACCGATGATATAGACAATCTTTGCCTGAGGATAATGACCACGGAGCGTCTGGGTGAACCGTTTGAAGGCCTCCTTCAACAACTCCTTGTCGTATTTGCCCACGGAGGTGTCGTTGCAGCCTAAGTTTACGCATACCACGTCGGGCTGGAAACGTGAGAAGTCCCATTGCTCACCACTGGTGGCATAAAACGTCTGAGGATAGATGTTGGGCATGATCTCATCGGGAATCTTCCCTGCGTAGTTGCGGTAGATGCCGATGCCGCTGCGGGCGCACACCTGACATTGGGCATTCAGTGCACGGGCGGTCTTGGCGGCGTAGGTATGATAGAAATTCTGTTTGCTGAAAAGGAATTTCTTCTCCGTGCCATTGCCTTCGATGCCATAACCGCAGGTGATGGAATTGCCGATGAATTCGATCTTTCGCTCTGGCAAAACGGGACGAGGACCGAGACCGCAACCGTCGTCGAGAAAAAGGCCATAGAAGGTGGGTTTCTTATACATCCCTTCGATGATATAGGTCAGTGTCAGACGATGCTCACCTGCGTCCAACCCATTGACCAACAGGGTGACTTCCTTGTTTTTCAGCACTTCCACCTTCTTGGCGGGCAGGTCGTCTACCTCCACCATGAAATAGCCGCAGTCGGCATTGGTCTTCATCGAGGCGGAGGTGCCGGTGAAAGTGGCATGCACCTGAACGCCAGGATAGGTCCATACGGCGGCTCCTTCCACCGTCTGCCAACTGATCCTGCCGACATAGGCAAAACCAGGATCGGTGGCACCAACAAAAGTGGAGGCACTCAAAGGAAGGATGGTGCTCAGCAGGAGCGAAAACACCAGTGAATAAAACCGTTTCATGATGAGGTGGGTCAGAATTGTGCGTAAATGAAGGGACGGATGTCACTCAGACGATAGTTGATCACCAACTGTAGGACAATGAAGAGCAAGATGAGTTTCAGTGTCCAAGGTGTGTCGACATAGAACTTCCGCAATTTGTCGACATGGCGCTGACGGACAGCATGGAGAGCGAAGCCGAGCACCACGAAGACGGTCCATGTCATGCGGGTTTCCACAAACGGAACGAGATAGGAGAGACTGAAATCACCGACGATCTTGCCAAGGATAGTGAAGGCGGTTGACAGGTCGGGAGAACGGAAGAACACCCATGCCACCGACACATAGATGAAGGTGATCAACCAACATGGAAACGTCACCCACCAGCGGTCGGGCAGTCGGTCGAGCCAGGGCTTGCTCATCTTGTGCACCACCTGGGCAAAACCATGCAGCGCTCCCCAGATAACAAACATCCACGAGGCTCCGTGCCACAGACCGGCTATCAGCATCGTGACAAAATTGTTGATGTAGGTGCGCACCAGACCACGGCGGTTGCCGCCAAGGGGAATGTAGACATAGTCGCGAAACCAGGTGGAGAGGGAGATGTGCCAGCGGCGCCAGAACTCCTGCACGTTGAGTGACTGGTAGGGGAAGCGGAAATTCTCTTTCAACTCAAATCCCAACAGCAATGCGATACCGATGCTGATGTCGCTGTAGCCGGAGAAGTCGCAGTAGATCTGCAGGGTATAGCCCAGCACACCCATCAGGTTCTCAAAACCCGAATAACCGGTGGGGTCATCAAAAATCCAGTTGTTGTACTGGGCGATATAGTCAGCGATCAGTGCTTTTTTCACCAGACCGCTCATGATGAGCCACAAACCACCATAGACCATCGTGTCGTTGATATGGCGGCGGTGCTGAGCCTGGGGGAGAAGCGTCTCGGCACGGGTGATGGGTCCTGCTATGAGCAGGGGAAAGAAGGTCAGGTAAAAGAAATACTCCAGCAGGTCGACTTCTGCGGTGAACCGCTGTTTATAGACGTCCACCGTGTAACTGATGGCTTGGAAGGTGTAGAAGGAGATGCCCACAGGGAGGATGATGGACAATGGGCCAAAGTTGCTGATGGTGAGGTCGTGGAGGATGTCGAGCAGGAAGTTGGTGTACTTGTAATACAGCAATGGTGCCAGTTCGACGCACACCGTAGCCCACATCCATCGCTTGCGGCGGCTGTCGGACTCCATTGCCATCCGGCGGGTCATGTAATACGACAACAGGGCGGTGAGTGGCAAAAGCACCATGAGCACGCCGTTGGCTTTGTAGGCAAACAGCATGCTGAAGATGATCACATAACCGAGGGTCAGCCGTCTTGACTGTCGCCTGAGGTATATGTATATCCCGAAAAACACGATGAATGCTACAGCAAATGGTATCGACACAAACGACCATGTGCTGTCAGGGCCAGAGAGAAAATGGGATATATAGTCGGTGACCTGCATTCTGATGGCAGTTATGACTTAGGGTTCCGCAGCCGGCGGCCTTTGTCCTTCACCGGCATCACTTCGATATGTTCAATTCGGATGGAGGGCTTACCTTCGGGCTTGTTGAGCACCACAGGATGGAGGCAACTGTCACTCGCCATCCATAACGCTACCTCGTCCATCCAGGTGCGGGCGCCGATCATCGTCGGGTGAAGATGGTCGCTGCGGCGCTCCATCTCGATGCTTCGGGAGTCGAAATACCCTTTCTTCCCAAAGACCTTCGCTATCTCATCGTTGAATCCTTCATCAGGTTTCGTGTTGGGAGGACCGATGAAGATGCACGGACAGTCGCCGGCCTTCTCTTTCATCAGTTTCAGACATTCGTTGATACTCTTCAGGTTTTTGGAATACAACTCGTTGCTGCCCATGCAGTAGATGACAAATGTGGGGCGGGCCTCCTGGATGAAATAATCGAGGGTCTCGCCGCTCCACGCTTTCGTGGTGCTGCCATACCAGGTGACGGCATACATCGTGTCGCCGCTCTCCTTGCAATAGTCATAGAAACGGTAGGCGAGTGGCTCCACCATCGAGTCGCCCACAAAAAGAAATCGCTGGGCTGTGGAGTCGGGAGCCAGTTTCACCTCTACCTCCACCATCTGTGTGGTGTCGGGGGCTTGGGGGAGAAGGGCTGCCAGGTCCACCTTGCGAAGAAGTTGCTTGGCGAAGGTCACGCCCACTGGCGATTGGGCATAAAAAAAGATGGCTGAAAAAGTCACCACAAAAAGTATCAGGGCCTTAAGCTGGGAATTCATGTCGTTTTCGATGCGTCCTTTCTGTTTAGGGTGCAAAATTACACTTTTCTCCCGTAATAGGCAAATAAACATCCTCTTTTTACATCGTCAAAATAAAAATTGGCTTCTTTGTTTTGTGTTGTCAGAGGTTTTGTTTATTTTTGCCATATCAACTAATCATCATCAGAATCAGCATTCATATTATGGAACAATCCAATCATCCTTTTCCTGCTCCAGAGGCTGTCATGCGTATTTTCAGACAACTCAATCAGATACCGCGTCCATCGCACCATGAGGAGCGCGTGGCTGACTTCCTTTGCCAGTTTGCAGAGCAGCGCGGACTGGATTATCAGCGTGATGAGCAGCATTGCGTGGTCATCAGAAAACCGGCTACGCCTGGATATGAGAAGGCTGAGCCCATCGTCGTGCTTAATCACATGGATATGGTGTGCGTGGGCATGGACGACCCGCTCAACGATCCGATCGTGGCCAAGATCGACGGGGAATGGATGCGCGCTGAGGGCACCTCACTGGGAGCCGACAACGGTATCGGTCTCTCGATGGCTCTTGCCATGCTCGATGACGACAGTATCGTGCACGGACCGATAGAGGTCATCACCACCACCAATGAGGAGGATGGCATGACGGGGGCTGCAGGACTGGCACCCGACTTCATCCGAGGAAGGAAAGTGATCAACCTGGATTCTGAAGACTACGACACCATCACCACCGGAGCCGCTGGTGCGCTGTTGCAGCAGCATCGCTTGCCCATGGAGGTCATCAAGGCGCCCGGAGGGAAGCGCAGATGGTACCGCATCACCATCACTGGTGGCAAGGGAGGACATTCGGGTGTCGATATCAACAAGGGTAGGGCCAGTGCTGTGATGATGGCTTGGGCAGTGCTCTCCGCTATTTATAATGAGTTCGACCTCTTGCTCGCCGCCATTGACGTGGGGGAGGCCAACGCGTCGATCGCTTCCTCGGCACAGATGATCATCACCGTGCCTTCCGGCGAGGCGGCAGAATTTGTCAAACAGCAGGAGGAGACCTTCAATGAATGGATCGCAGAGGAATATGGAGAGACTGATCCTGACGTGAGATGCCATGTCGAGAAGGTGAATCCGTGTGATACGGTCATCAGCGATGACAGTTTCCAAAGATGGATGACCTGTCTGGAGCAATTGCCGCAAGGTGTCATCAAGATGAGTGACGACATGCCTGATACCGTAGAGACTTCTAATAATGTGGGACGTCTCTATCTCGATGGCGACCAGTTGATCGTCACCACACATACCCGCAGTTTCAACGATGATGAGAAACGGGCGGTGGCTGCCGAGATCGCACAGGCTTTCACCGAGGCCGGTGGCTCGTCGGTGACATTGATGGACGCTCCTGCCTGGCGTGAAGACCAACAGGCGCCTTTCATCAAGATGACGTCCGATGTCTTCCAAGACCTCTTGGGATGGCGCCCAAAGATGGTGGCCATGCATTTTGTTCTTGAGGCGGGCTATTTCGTCGAGAAATATCCGGGCATACAGATTGCCAGTATCGGACCGAGAATCGTAGAGCCCCATTCCACGTCAGAACGGGTGAAACTGAGCACCATCAGCGACATCTGGAAGGTGTTTGTCGAACTCCTGCGCCGTCTGGCTCAGCAGCCGCTGCTATCATGATATGACTTTTTCCGCAACAATCTTCTACAATTATGAATAAAGACATCAAGAGAATCGTCCTGACGGGTGGACCATGTGCAGGAAAGACAACTGCACTCGTAAGGGTCATCGAGCACTTCTCCAGTCTCGGTTACAAAGTTTTCACTATTCCAGAAGTGCCTACGCTCTTCAGTCAGGCAGGAATGAACTATCTCACCGACAACAAAGGGCTCTTCTATCAGGGAGAGAAAGCCACACTTGAGATCCAGATGGCTCTTGAAGACAAATTCCTGCGGATGGCGCAGGAATGCCATGAGCCGACACTCATCGTCTGCGACCGTGGCACGATGGACATCTCTGCCTACATGACTCCTGAGATGTGGGAGGAAATCACCGCATCATTGGGGACCAGCACCACCCAACTGCGTGACCATCGCTATGACGCCGTGCTGCATCTCGTCTCGGCTGCCGACGGGGCAGAACAGTTCTATACCACCAGCACCAACGCACAGCGCTACGAGAAAATGGATGATGAGGGACTGCGGTTGGCCAGGTTGCTCGACAAAAAGGTCATCGCTGCCTGGACAGGACATACACATCTCAGGGTCATCAACAACCATGAGGACTTCGAGAAAAAGATCAACCGCGTCATCAAGGAAATCTCATTCGTGCTCGGTTTGCCACAGCCCATCGAGGAGGAGCGCAAGTATATCGTTGAGGTGGTCGGTGAACTGCCCGAGTGCATCGTAAGCGAGATCACACAGACTTATCTCGTATCGGAACCGGGGAGCGAGGTGAGACTGCGAAGAAGAGGATGGCAGGGTAAATACGTCAACGTGCATACGGCGAAGACACCGATCTCTGACACCGAATGCCTCCAGACAGAACGGCAAATCTCCAACAACCTTTACAACTCGTTGCTGCAGCAGGCTGATCCCTACCGCCAGACCATTGTGAAGGTGAGGAAGAGCTTTATCTGGAAAGGACAGTATTTTGAACTGGATACGTTCTTGAAACCTATCGACGGACTGATGATCCTTGAGACAAAAGGGGTCGCCTCCGACGAGTCGGTCAAGTTCCCGCCGTTCATCCGTGTCATAGAGGACATCACGGGCAATAAGAAATACTACAATTACAATATCGCTCTCAAAAAATAAGTTTAGGTGGATCTATCAAATACGGCTATATAGATAAACAGTATGAATAGCACACACCTTAAATATTCAACCATAAACGTGGTATATTCACTCTTAAACAATGGATAAACAATGATGAAAACAATTAAAATGGGGATGCTTGTGGTGCTTGGCATGCTGCTCCCCACGATGACTGCAAACTGTAGTGACAAAAAGACTGCTGAGAAAGCTGAAAACGCTGAGGCAACGGCCGAGACTACAGCGAAGAAAGAAAGTGTGATCAACCTTTCCGCTCCGCCATTCCAGAAATTCGTGGTGGTGACCAAGTCTGATCAAGGACTCTATAAGAAAGCTGACACCAACAGTCCTACTCTGATGAGATGGGATGAGGCAGACTGCGAGAGCGACTTTTGTGAGATTGTCTACCAATGGTCCGACCAACCAGAAAAGCCTGGGTTCGAATTAAGCACAGATATCATAACTTGGGAAGGCCGTGTATTTCCTGTCCTCGGCGAGGAAGGCGATTTCTATAAGGTAAGTGTTCTTAGCAAATGGTGTGATATTAAGAGCGCTTACATTCAAAAAGCCAGTGTCGGAGACATTGAAACCGCACCGATTAATGCTGACATGATGGAAATGATGGAAGAGGAAGTCGGCTTGAAATGCCGGGTGATAAAGGAAGGCAAGTACAAGAATATCGTGCTGATCGATGAGTATAATGAACTCGAGGGAGAGACCCTCCAAGTGGGTGTGATCAACGACGGTATCTTAGCCATCCCGGTCGTTTACTGTATTGACAGCAATTTGATCGATGATCAGGCCGAAAGCATCGTCATCAATGATTCGGAGGACGACATCAGTCTGAGTTTCAACAAAAGCGTGGCAATGGCAACCGAAGATGGCTCTGATACTTACCAACTCGATCTGAAGAAACTCAGTGATGAGCAGGTGGCAAAGATTGTGGATACGGTGACCAAGAGAAAACCCGAATACGTGAATTTCACCTACCAATTCCCCGCCCAGGGACCGCAGGGCTTCATGTACTTGGTAAAATGATTGTCTTGAGCCCAGTATGTGGGTGGCGAAAGCTAATTTATCCTCATTTTTGTCTATTTCAGCGATGTATTTTTCTCAAAAAGAAATAACTTGCAAATATCTAAAAAAAAGTCTGCCACAAGTTTTTATTTCAAGTTGAATATGTATATATTTGCAGAACAAAAATAATGTTCTCCAATTGTTTTAGGTATTAGGCTTTATAATCAATAGAGTGTAATTTTTCTTGGAAATGAGCGCTGCTGTCTGTGAAGGTCGTAGCGCTTTATTTTTTTCTACTCCCATCTCCTTGATGCACACTTTCATTTCTTTTGGTGTTCTCATTTCTTTTGTTTACTTTTGCAGCCGTAACCGCGGATGCGGGATGCGCTTT
>CADCQC010000145.1 GCA_902803455.1 uncultured Prevotellaceae bacterium | reverse complement strand
GCCTGGTTCATCACCATGAGCATATTCGCACTCACAGGACTGGCACTGCTCATCATCTGTTTTTTTGAGAGCAAGGAGCGCATCGTGATGGACAAGAGCGAGACGGCAGGAGTGAAGGTGAGCGACCTCTGGATGGAACTGGTGAGAAACCGTCCACTCAGGGTGTTGTCTTTCTTCTTTATAATTGCCTTCACCACGATGAGCATAAGCAATGCAGCCGACTCATATTTCATGACCTTCAACATGGGTGCCACACCATTCATGACGACGGTATTCATGTGGCTCGGAACCATACCAGCCTTCATTTTCCTTCCCATGGTGCCCGCCATCAAGCGAAAGATCGGCAAGAACAGGATGTTCAGCATGTTTCTTGGAATATCCATAGCAGCCATGTTGCTAATGTACCTGTTTGTTTCACTCCCCACTCTCAAGTCATGCTTCCCGCTGCTTTGCGTGGTGCAGTTTGTGAAGAGCACAGGCGTGCTTGTTGCCACCGGCTACATGTGGGCCCTTGTCCCTGAGGTGGTGACATACAGCGAGTATGCCTCCGGTCGTCGCGTGGCAGGGATAGTGAACGCCTTGATATGTATATTCATGAAGGCAGGAATGGCTCTCGGAGGTGTGATTCCCGGACTTGTCCTGGCATGGGTAGGCTTCAGAGCTGGAGCCCAGGCCCAATCCCCCATGGCCGAGCAAGGCATTCTCTGGCTCGTGACACTGATACCTGCCTTATTATTCGTGCTGGCCATCTATGTGATCGGTAAGTATGAACTTACCGACAAGAAGATGGACGAAATCAATGCAGCAATAACAACCAAATCCAAATAGTCATGCCATTTACCTCAAATTCCGACAAGATTACGAGAGAGTATTTCGATTCCCTTCTGGTGGAGACACGGTATTTAGACGCCGTCATTCCATCCACTCAGATGACTCTTTTTGGCGAGTCTTTCCGCTCACCGATCATGACTGCAGCGCTATCTCATCTACACAACACCGCCCCCGATGGGATGACGGTCTATGCCCGTGGAGCAGCACAAAGCGGTGTTGTGCACTGGGTTGGTATGGGCAGTGATAGAGAGTTGGAGGAAATTGTAGCCACCGGTGCCAGGACCATCAAGATAATCAAGCCCCATGCCGACAACCGTGAAGTGCTGCGAAAGATAGCGCATGCCGTAAAATCGGGCTGTATGGCTGTGGGAATGGACATCGATCATGCCTTCAATGCTCAGGGAGGCTACGACAACGTGTTTGGACTGCCCATGAAAGCCAAATCTACGGAGGAGTTGGCAGATTTCGTGCAGGCTTCAGGTGTGCCATTCATCGCAAAGGGCGTGCTCAGTGCACACGATGCCGAGAAATGTCTCAAAGCAGGTTGTGCTGGCATCGTGGTATCCCATCATCACGGCATCATCCAATATGCTGTGCCGCCACTGATGGTATTGCAAGACATTCTTTCAGCCACAGGAGGAAGTGTGCCGGTGTTTGTGGATTGCGGCATAGAGAGCGGTATGGATGCTTACAAATGTCTTGCTCTCGGTGCCAAGGCCGTATCTGTGGGCCGCCATCTGATGCCACTCCTCAAGGAGGGTGCCGAGGCTGTGGCCCGCAGGATCGATGAGATGACGGCAGAATTGGCCGGAGTGATGGCCCGCACAGGAGTGCGTACGTTAAGTGATATGGATTCCACGGTAATTCACAGGAGAGTGTTCTGATGTATTTAGGCATTTCATCATCTTTAGAGCATGGCTCACCAGAGGAGTGGGCAGCGAGACACAAAGCATTGGGACTCCAGACAGTAGTCTTCCCCGTGAGTTGTGAAGCTGGCGAAGAAACCATTTTGGCCTACAAAAAGGCAGCTGACGAAGCCGGCCTCTCGATAGCCGAAGTAGGTGTTTGGCGCAACACGTTGGCAGCCGACCCCGATGAGCGAGAGCGCTGGATAGGCTATGCTGTCGAACAACTCCGTATGGCTGATGCCATTGGAGCCGCATGCTGTGTCAACGTGGTAGGAACCCCTTACGGTCCGCGATGGGATGGCGGCTATCGCGACAATTTCAGTCCCGAACTGTGGGATATGGCAGTAAGAATGATACGCAGGATCATAGACCTTGCCCATCCTGTCCATACCAAATTCTGCATAGAGTCGATGCCATGGATGATACCGAGTAGTCCTGATGAATATCTTCGACTGATAGAAGATGTAGACCGTGCGGAATTCGGCACCCACCTTGATGTGGTGAACATGATCACCACACCAAGACGATATTTTTTCAATGAAGAGTTTTTGGATGAGTGTTTTGTGAAACTCCACGGGACCATCGTGAGCTGTCATCTGAAGGATATCAGATTGAAACCAGAATATACCTTCCAGTTGGAGGAGTGCGCTTGCGGTGATGGAACATTGAATATTGAACTATATGCCCGGTTGGCTAGCTCAGAGGCGCCAGATATGCCGATGATCATCGAGCACCTTTCCACCGATGAGGAATATGTGTCGAGCGTGAAGTATGTGAAAACAGTTTTGGGAATACGGTGATGCCTATCACCGGTCAAGCCTATAACCATAGGGGTCTTATCAAGTTTAGGGGTCTTAAGGACACTAAGACCTTAAGACCCCTTCACTTTTTTGTCATCCTTCCGGATTTATGCATCCATCATTTCCACTCTCATGATAGTTACCTTTAAGGGTTGATGCTTTTTACTTGCTGATCTCCTCGCAGTCCACACCTGCGATGCCGTAATTGCTCAGGTCGATGCAGGTCTTCTTGCCCAGT
>CADCQC010000144.1 GCA_902803455.1 uncultured Prevotellaceae bacterium | reverse complement strand
GCCGAAGCGGATGCCATGGCGATGGACACCCGGATGGCTCGTGTAACTCAGACGCCTCACATATTCCACCTGGAAGAATTTGAATATATTCTGGATACCCACATGCACTTCCCAATAGGGTTCGTTCTTGTTCATGAGGAAGGCACCGTCAGGGAATTGGAAGAGGAAATCGGAATTGGCGTTCTTGGCATTATAGGGATCGTTTTTCGAGGTGAGATACCCCATCATGCCCTTGAAACCGATATTTTCACGCAACTTCAGTTTTTGCAGCAGAGGGATACGGTTGAAGAGTTTGCCGTTGATATCCCACTGGATGTCGATCATGCCCATGCGGTCGGTGAGAAACTCCATATTGTCCATCAGGGAGAACGTATTCTCGTTGAGGATATAAGATAGGTTCACGCGAGGCATGATGAGCAGCGGGAAGGGCACCTTGTTCCATTGTGCCCCTGCGCGCCCACGGATGTCGAGATGTCCCCAACTCTTCAGCCAGATGCGCTTGTAAAGGCTCATCTCCGTATAATTGTATTTGTAGTCACCGCCCAGGAAGCCCTTCAGACCCATGGTGTGGTTGATGGAGAACTCCGGTGCGTCGAAGTTGATGGGCAGACGGTGGTTTTTCGTGTTCACGTAGGTGCGGCCCGGACAGAGCACAAAACCGAGCGACAGTTCCGTCGTACGGATCTTGTTCACCGGCAGTCCGTCGCTGAGTTGGTTGAAATGCAGTTCACCTCTCGGCTCGTTGCTCTCCACCTTGATGCCCGCCAGGGTGCGGAAGCCACCCTCTGTCTCCCAGTCAAACTTCAGTTCTTGCCGTCTGTAGAGATACATCTGCTCCACCTTTTTCCATTTAAACATGGTGAACATATTATCCTTGTCGGTGTAGAGGAACTTGTCTGATGGCGACATCACATCAAATGTAGTGGTGAAGGAGATATCTTTCTTAGGAAACTCGTCGGGCAGGTTGTCTTTCTTCACAAACGAGTAGGTCAGTTGCGTGTTGTAATAATGGTAACCGGTCTTCTTGCCATAAGCATAGTATCCTTTCCAGAAGAAATGCGGATTCAGTGCGGCGGTGGTCTGTCCGCTGAGCCTGAACCTGATGCCGTCCACGAAGTTGGTGGAGACGATGGTGTTGACAGGTCCCAGGTCAAACTTGCTCTTCTTTCCCGGAGGAGCCAGTTCGATGTAATTCTCGATGAGCAGTTTGGCAGCTGTGAGGATATATTTGAATCCCTTGATGCCCTTGATGTTTTCCAGGAAATCATCCATCGACTTCTCGCTGCCGGTGAGTTCCCCCACCCTGTTTTCAGCCCAGAAGTCGTTGCCCCGGTTGCGCGCCGAGGGGTCGATATGCGTTTTCGCCTTCCCTTTGAACATTGATTTCTCGATCGGATCGAAGGCATAGTCGTGCAGATACGTCGACCGTATGACGACCGCCTTGCTGAGAAGTTTCGACACAGCCATCTCCACCAGCATGTTGTCAACGGTCAGCACCCATTCCCCGTTGTCGAGTTGGGTATATTCCTGTTCCACCTTCAGGTTCTCCACGAAGTTCACGTCGCTGCGCTTGGGGATGGTCAGGCTACATTTCTTCACATGGAGGCTGGAGTCGGCCAGGATGAAGAGTTCGCCACGGAAGCCGAAATCCTGCTGGTTGTTGGGGGTGAACTGCAAGTGATAGCACAAGTCACGTCCCACGAAGACCGTATCCTCGATATAGAATCTATAGAAGGCGACGGCATCTTTTCCGATCGGACTGGTGAAGGGGAACTGCAAGAGTCTCACCTGGTCATCATAGATATCGACATCGGTGAAGACATCCTTGAGCAGCGTATTGAGGATATTACCCGTCTGGATGAGTTGGTTGACACCTTTGCTTTGTTGTCCGAGCACGATGTCCTTCGATGCTTTGGGATCTTTTCTGTAGATATGTTTCGACACGGTCTCGTCGACGGAGAGCGGCAGGATCAGTTTGTTGTTGATGGGACACAGTTCCACCTGGTCCACCAGCCAGTTTTGCTTCTTCTGCTGCACATCCTCCAGTTCATCAGGCGTCACGTCGTTCACCGCAAGGGTGATTTTCTGATATTTGTCGTATTGGAAGAAGTCGTGGTTCTCCAGTCGCGTGCGCTTCTTGGCCTCCACCACCCGTTTCATCAGTTCCACGGCGGGATTGTTCTTTCGGCTGTATTTGCTCTTGCGCTTCGACTTCACTACCACCTCATCAAGATGCCGCGTGTCCGACTTCAGTTTCACGACCAGTTCACCAGTCATGCTCTCCTTGATGCTCACGTCATTGTTCTTATATCCCACGGCCTTCACGGTGAGTTTCCATCCGTTATGCCGCTCGATAGAGAAATATCCGTTCTCATCTGCGGCCGCCGACACATGATGACCTTTATATATAAGACTGGCAAAAGGTATTGGCTCACCGCTGTCACGGTCCACCACCACGCCTACCAATTGGGCTCTGGCAGTAGAGCCAATGATCAAAAGCAGTAAAGCAAACAAATATCTGAGGTATGTCATACGACGGGTATAATCTTTAATTTTGCAAAATTAGTTATTTTTCACGATATGTGAAAACTTAGGCGGAATATTTTTTCAGTGTGATATGGTGGTTTCCTATAAATTCACTAACTTTGCAACGGAAAATGCAGAAGATGCGCCATTCCACTCTGGCACGAGGGTGCCAAGAGGGTATCTACAAATTGAACAACAACAGAAATGGAATTCGAACTCATTGCCAAGACATTCATGGGCCTGGAGCCCATCCTGGCGAAAGAACTGACCGAACTGGGAGCCAACGACGTGCAGATAGGCCGGCGCATGGTGTCCTTCAGAGGCGACAAAGAACTCATGTATAGAGCCAACTTCCAGTTGCACACCGCTATCCGGATTCTCAAGCCTATCATCCACTTCAAGGCACGGAGCGCCGACGACGTCTACGAAGAGGTGAAAAAGGTGGAATGGAGCGACTACATCTCCAACGACAAGACATTCGCTGTCGATTCCGTCGTATTCTCCGAGGAATTCAGACACTCAAAATTTGTGGCCTACAAGGTGAAAGACGCCATTGTAGACCAGTTCCGCGAACGGACCGGTACCCGGCCCAATATCTCCGTCGCCAATCCCGACATCCGTCTCCATATCCATATCGCTGATGAGGACGGCACACTGAGCCTTGACTCCAGCGGCGAGTCGCTCCATAGGCGCGGCTACCGGCAGGAGTCGGTGGAGGCACCCCTCAACGAGGTGCTCGCCGCCGGAATGATCCTCATGACGGGGTGGCATGGAGAATGCGACTTCATCGACCCGATGTGCGGATCGGGCACCTTGCTCATCGAGGCGGCACTCATCGCAAGAAACATCTCACCCGGTGTCTTCCGCAAGAGTTACGCCTTTGAGAAATGGAACGACTTCGACGCCGAACTCTTCGACAAAATCTTCAACGACGACTCCAAGGAGCGTGAGTTTGAGCACCATATCTATGGCTATGACATCGACCTCAAATGTGTCGGGACGGCACGACTCAACGTCAAAGCTGCCGGACTGTCTTCCGACATCACCGTGACGCAGGCCGACATCAAGGACTTCACCCAACCGACGGAGAAGAGTATCATGGTGACCAACCCACCCTACGGTGAGCGCATCTCCACCCCTGACCTGCTGGGCACTTACCGCATCATCGGTGAGAAACTCAAGCATGCCTTCACCGGCAACGAGGCATGGATCCTCAGTTACCGGGAGGAGTGCTTCGAGCAGATCGGTCTCCGTCCATCCATCAAGATACCGGTCTACAACGGTTCGCTGGAGTGTGAGTTCAGAAAATACACCATCTTTGAGGGAAGGCTGAAGAACTTCCGTCAGGAGGGCGGTATCGTGAAGACAGAAGACGAGAAGGCCGCCATGGCCGAGAAGCACCGGTTTAAGAAAAACCGTGAATTCAAGCAGCGGCTCGATGAAGAGCAAAGCAATGAGGATGGCGACATCAGGTCGTTCACCTTCCATCACCACAAGTTGGAGTCGTTCTCGAGGGATGACGACCAGCGTGACCGTCGGAGCAGAGATGACCGGGGTGACAGAAATGACCGGGGCGGTAGAGGCGACCGAGGCGGTAGAGGTGACCGGGATTTCAAGAAATCCTTTGACCGCCGTGACCGGGACGACCGGGGCGGAAGAAGCGACCGAGGCGGTAGAGGTGACCGGGATTTCAAGAAGTCCTTCGACCGCCGTGACCGGGACGATCGCGGAGGAAGAGGCGATCGTGGCGGTAGAGGCGACCGCGGAGGAAGAGGCGACCGCGGAGGACGCCGTGACTTCGGCGGTGAGTGGCGAAAGAAAGGCTACGGCAAAGACAATGACAGGAGGGATGACGATGACTGATCCACGCAGATGGGTCATCCTGGCCCTCATGGCATCACTCGCTACCATCACCATGGCGCAAGGCAAGACTTTTACTCTGGAAGACCTCAACTTCGGCGGGAAGAACTATCAACAGATGTCGCCCAAGAACGAGAACTACACCTGGTGGGGCGACATCCTCGTGAAGACCGGCCGCGACGAGTGCATCTTCTATGAACCGAGAAAGATGAAAGAAATGTCGCGGATTACCCGTTCGCAGATTAACGAGGTGCTCAGCGGAGACAAGAAGGTGGAGCGGATCACAGGATTGACCTTCCCCTACCCTTCCGCCACACTGGCACTCATCGAGATGGGCGACGAGCGTATCCTCTTCGACTGGAAGAAAAATGAAGTGACCTGGCGGCAGCCAGCCGGACATATCGTGGAGGAGTGGTGCCCAGCATCCAAGGCCTTGGCCTATGTGAGCGACAACCAACTTCATGTGACCGACGCGCAAGGCAACGACCGGCAACTGACCACCGATGGCAGCCGTGAGATCGTCTATGGGCAGAGCGTGCACCGTGATGAGTTCGGCATCTACAAAGGGACATTCTGGAGCCCCGACGGACAGCGGCTGGCTTTCTACCGCATGGACCAGAGCATGGTGACCGACTATCCGCAGGTGAACCACACCACACGCATCGCCACCTTGGAACCCGACAAATACCCGATGGCTGGGGAGACCAGTCACCTGGTCACCGTTGGAGTCTACGACCTCGTCACGGGAAAGACCATCTATCTGAAAGCTGGCGACCCCACAGACCGTTATTTCACCAACATCCAATGGAGTCCTGACGCCAAACAGATCTATATCCAGGAACTCAACCGCGACCAGACCGACATCCAACTCACCGTCTACGACGCTGTGACTGGCGACCGTCAGGGCGTCATCTACCATGAGCACAACGACCGCTATGCCGAACCGCTGTGCCCGATCACCTTCGTGCCCTGGGACGACCATCTCTTCATCCTGCAGAGTCAAAAGGATGGATACAACCACCTCTATCTGTTTGATACCCAAGGGAAGATGGTGCGTCAAATCACCAAGGGGCCGTTTGTGGTGCTCGATCTAGTGGGTTTCTGCCCGAAGCGCAAGAGCATCATCATCCTCTCCAACGAGGTCAGTCCCATCCAGAACAACCTCTATGAGGTAAACCTCGCCAACGGCAAGCGGCGCCTTCTCGACAATGGCAGGGGATGCCACGCCAACGGATGGCAAGAAGACGGCCGACACACCAAGATCCTGTCAGCATCCGGACAATACCTCTACGACAACTACACGGAGCCCGACGTGCCGAGGATCATCACCCGCGTCGCCGTCGACAAGGCGGAGAGCCGTGTGCTCTTCACCGCCGATGACCCGTGGAAGGGTTACGACGTGCCGGAATACAGTTGCGGCACCATCAAAGCCGCCGACGGCACTACCGACCTCTACTACCGCATGGTGAAACCCACGGGCTTCGATCCTCTGAAGAAATACCCCACCGTCATCTATGTCTACGGCGGTCCGCATGCCCGCAACGTAGAGGCCCGCTGGCATTATATGTCGAGAGGATGGGAGACCTACATGGCCCAAAAGGGCTACCTGCTCTTTATACTTGACAACAGGGGGAGCAAAGACCG
>CADCQC010000143.1 GCA_902803455.1 uncultured Prevotellaceae bacterium | reverse complement strand
TGTCGAGGTGAAGAATCCGACTCAGCGCGGAATCTACATCATCAATGGTAAGAAATATGTGGTGAAGTAATCATCATTCGGCTGATGCCCTTTGGGGGCGCATCAAAAAGATGTGGGCGGGAGCATGACTTCCCGCCCACATTCTGTTTTTTGATCCTTCATGAGGCTCCCTTCTATTGCCTTAGGACAAGGATTGCCAGATAGAATCGTTCCTGAGCATTATCTTTGAAAGCATTATTTCTTTATGAAATCAACGATTGTCTTTACTTCTTTTTTCATGATGGGCACGGGCACGATCCGATAACCCATAGAGTCAGGATGCAGAACCACCAGATTCATCCGGCTGATGGTTATTCCATAATTTTTCTCCAACATATATCGGTATAGATTCTGTTGAAGACAATAATGTATGTATGACGTATCTGACAAGTGTTCCAAACCGTTGATGCCACTTGACCATGGGTTGATCTCGGTTGGATTCACTTTGTTGCTTCGCTTCCAGTCATATAATTCATATGTTCCATCTGATCTGGAACAGATCAAGTCAATAGTGCCTGCAATACGGGCATCTGTATCATAGACGCACCATTCTGTCCTGAATGGATGGTAGTCTGTAGCTTTATCGAAAGCTTTGAAATATGACCACTCCCTTGATATATCTACATGCTCTTTCTTATGCAGATATTGTCCGTCATAGATTACCTCACAAACCAAATGCTGTGGTTCCTTCCTGTCATTTAGGAAATTCTCAATTTGCTTGTGCATAAATGTTCCTGCCTGACTGGCAAAGGCTCCTCGGCACTCCCATTGCTCTCTCATCTTAGCTGCTTCTACTTCATTGCCCATACATTTCCTAAGACTAACTTTTTCAGCATCAAATGGTGTGAAAAACATCTCTACGACTCTGCTGACAGGGGTCATTTCACCGATGCCATTTACTTTATATGTATGGGTGCTTTCCTCAAATGATATAAGTCTGTCTTGCGGAAATGAAATATCAGTACCGTTGATATTCCTGTTCAATTTAGGAGATTCCACATGTGGCTGACTTGTTATAGACTTGGGGTGGGGGATGGCACGACCTTGATGAATGCTCTCGTTCCACAAATCTTCCAATTTGGCTGCAACATCCATGGGGAGCAGTTCTCCAGAATGACCTTTACCCCAATTGATTTCTGGGATGGCGGCAGACAGCTCTTCTACCGACAGCCATGGCTTTCCGTCTGGGGCTGCACAACATTCACAGGTGATGTCTACATATTTGCGCGGCTTCCCTTTCCCTGCCCAGTCTTCTCCTGAATAGGGGCCTGAACGGAACTCACCTCGAAAGACGATGCCTGCTTTGTCATCACCGACACGAACCATGTAATAAATATCTCCTTCTTTGGCTTCCTGCCATTCATAGATACTCCAGTTGAGTCCAAAACCATCTGGGTACTGAGTCGTGGCCTCACGATATGTTTCCAATTTGAATGAGCTGATGGCGGGATTCCAACGCAAGAGATAGGTCTTTCTTGCCATATAGGAATTGGCCTTCTCTGCTTTTTCTATATCCTCTTCACGAACCAGCTCCAACTCAAAGATAACATTCCATATACAACTGTCACCATGAGGGTCCTCAACACTGGGCTGACCATTATCTTGGAAACGGAAACGTGTGCCTGCCTCAATTTCAGTCTTGACTATACGGGTCAGACAACTGTCATCACTGTCTGCTAACACAATAAATTGAAGCGTTTTCTTGATGACGTATGGGAACGTACCTCTATTATAGTAATAGCAACCATGGTATGTCGTTGGCATTTTTTCGGTACATAGTACCAAAAGCCCATCGATATTCTCCAACATCAAATGATAGTTTTCATCATTGATGGGAAGCATCGTGCGGATTCTCTGTTCTTTCCGAACTGAGTCCAGAACGTCCTTGTCTACTTCGATGGTAAAACATACTTCGTTAAAGTCAACTTCCTTATTTTCCATATCTCATTTTCTATTTGATCGTTCGTATATCGTATTCTACTTCTCCTCTCATATTTAGCTACTGGCCTTGCTGGTCTTACATTACGACTGGGTGCTTGGTAACGGGGTATTTTCATCATATCCCAAGAATTTCTTTAGGCCTTTTTTCTGTTTCAGGTCGTCGGCCGTAAAACCATAATGCGAGGCCGCTGCCAGTGTGACGATGTGTTCGAGGAGGTCATCGTATGAAAGATCAAACCATTCCTTAGGGATGTCCACGGTAATCGTGCCACCGCCGTTATGGCTTCCTTCGTTCCATGCCTCGTCAAGTTCTGCTTCATACGTACCGTCTTCCTTTTTGTTGATGCAGTACCACGAGGCCCATTCCTCCATACCCTCGATGTACCTGCCCTCATAATGTGGGGCAGAGTGGGGGTTCGGTGAATAGGCTTGGCTTCCCTTCCTCGCGTCTCTGCGGTAGATGTAGAATTTCTCCTTGTGCATGGATAGATAAATATTGCTAATTAAGATTGCAAATATATCAAAAATTACCGAGTTTTTTCCATTTACCGTTTTTTTTGTTGTCATACAGATGAGGCAATGGCTTTTTCTTGATTTAGTGGAACATATTGTAATCTTTTGAAGTCCATGGATTGTTTTTCTGTAATTGTGGTAATAAAAACAGTAATCCATGTATGCCAATGATGGAGAATTATCAGTATCTTGGCATCGGTGTGTATATGTCGCAGGTGGTATGGGCTTGGTTTTTCAAGCACGATGTGGCAGTCTCATCGCGGGGACTTCATCGAAACACCGCACAGAGCTCATGAGATAGTCGGGGCTCTCAATTCAAAACATGACCTTTAAAAAGAAAACTTGAATATGAATAGCATTAACAGAAAAATGAAAAGAATCAGTTTAGTAGTGTGTGCTTTGGCCGCGATCTTCTTCACGGCTTGCGCACAACAGAAACAAAAGGAGAGTGGTGAAATGAAGAAAAAAACATTGGTCGCTTATTTCTCGGCATCGGGCGTGACGCGCAATGCCGCCAAACTACTGGCCGAGGTCTCGGGTGCCGACCTCTATGAGATCCAACCGGAGGTGCCATACTCTGATGCCGACCTCGACTGGCGTGACAAACAGTCGCGCTCATCGGTGGAGATGAAAGACCTCTCGTCGCGTCCTGCCATCAAGGGAAAGGTGGAGAACCTTGCCGACTATGACACAGTATTCATCGGATACCCCATCTGGTGGTATACTGCGCCGACCATCATCAACACGTTTATCGAGGCAAATGATCTGAAAGGAAAGACTGTGATACCCTTCTGCACCTCTGGAGGAAGCAGTATCAAGAAGTCTGCCGAGGATTTGAAGAAAGCGTATCCTGAACTGAATTGGAAAGAGGGAAGGCTACTCAACAATGTCTCCAAGGACGAGATGGAGACTTGGGTGAAAGGTCTATAGGCTATTACTCCGTGATTATACAAATGCATCCGTATCTTCTATGTCAGAATATACGGATGCATTTGTTTTATTGTTGATCTTCGTTTCTATTTAGAGCTTCCCACGAAAAAGACACCTTCAACTTATAGATACCAGGCTTGGATAGCTTGTCACTATCGAATTTGAAATCTCCAAATCTTTGACACGTTTTATGTACACAATCCAACACATGAATCGCAGAGACGGTTCTCTTGATCCACTTTCCTTCTTAGATCGCAGGGACGGTTCTCCAAGGCTCGTAGCATTTATATCATCAACGGTAAGAAAGTATTCAAGAAATAAGACGATGCTACCCGATGTCGCGGGCGATGTAGAAGCTGCCTCGGTCGATGAGCTCGCACAGTTTAGGGAAAAGGTCCACCATTTCCTAAATGTAATTATGATAGCCTAACACACCTGACGAAGGGTAGTTTTCCATAGGCTATGGTGCTCCAATTTTTATAATACTTTGGTTTTTAGAAGTTTATAGTTTATCCTTGTTTGCTTATTTTCCATAGGCAATTGACTCAACTATCGAAAAATCAACGTAACTTTGCATCTGAGAATCAATGGTTATGCATTCGAAGTTCTTATACATCTTCATTATAGGCATTCTGATGATTGCGTGCAGTCAGTCACAGAAGGGGTCCGATTCGCAGACAGCAAAAAGATGTTTGGAGGAGGCAGAGACAGCCTTGGCCAACGACAGTTCCCAATTGGGTGAGACCTTATTACGGAAAACCATCCATCTGGCAGAAGCGTCTGAGGATTGGCACACCTGTTATATCGCATACCAACGGTTGGCGGAAGCATTGTCGGAGAGCAATCCTGAGGAGGCATTGCTGTTGATGAAGAAAGCCCTGACCATCTATGAACAGCATCCTGACGATGAGCGAAACAATGTCATCCTGATGGACTATGCTGGTACATACGCCGCACAAGTGGCTTTCGCCAAAGATAAATCCTTCGATGAAGCATTAGATTTCATCAACAAAGCATACGCTATCGCTGAGAAAAACCAGATGATCGATCTGATGTGCCAGACGCTTACTAGTCTTGCAAACATCGCATGGGCAAAGGAAGATTATCGTCTGGCTCTCAACTATGCCCGTCATGCAGAATCCTTGGCAACTGACCAGTTGCGACCTGGTACGCTACAGGTTCTCGCGCGCAGTTATCTCAGTCTCAATATGCTCGATTCGGCAGAAACGGCCTATCGGCAGATTGAGCCCGGAGACTATGTCCATTTGGCATACATCGTCCAAAGCAGTCTTGCCAAAATTGCACTTCAACGGATGAATGCCAAACAGGTGGAAGACGATATTGAGGAAGCCTTCGAAAAAATAGAAGACTTCTATTACAAGGCACTTGAACAGAAGGATTTATACTACCAGGAGACACTGAGACAGGAAAAGGCGAATCAGCAACTTGAATACCGTTCCCGATTATATGCCCGTACCCTTATGATTGTCATCATTGCGGCAGTAATCATCCTCCTCGCGGTTATATTGGCTCTCCGATACCGCATCCGCATGCTTCATCATCAGCGGGAATTCGAGCAATCGAAATTGGAAAACCAACTGCTCATGCAGGAACAGGAGAAGCATCGA
>CADCQC010000142.1 GCA_902803455.1 uncultured Prevotellaceae bacterium | reverse complement strand
GGTGCCGGTATGATACCTTCGGTACGGCTAAAGAGGATGCCCGACTCGAAAGCCTCCAATTGCGGGATATCGACACCATGCATATATCCGTCCTTAAGCAACTGGCTGACGATGACACCCGCACCATGATACCGCAATCCTCCTGCATGGATATTGGCTGGCTTGAAATCATGTCCGAGTGTGAACATCGGCAACAAGGGAGTGTATCCTGCCTCATCTCCGAAGTCGTAGTCGAACACGCCACGGGTGAGTTTGGGGCAGCTGGCTGGTTCAGCAGCAATGAATTCCGTCTTACGCTCGCCAGTAAAGACATGTCTCATGAAGGGGAATGCCAGTCCACCGAAATTAGAACCGCCACCGAAACAGGCGATAATCGTGTCAGGATATTCACCCGTCATCTCCATCTGTTTCTCTGCTTCGAGTCCGATGACAGTCTGATGGAGAGACACATGGTTGAGCACAGATCCCAACGTATATTTACAATTAGGTGTGGTGGTCGCCAGTTCCACAGCTTCAGAGATGGCTGTACCAAGCGATCCGGTATGCATGGGGTCACGGGTGATGATATCCTTTCCTGCTCTTGTCGACATGGAAGGAGATCCCTCCACAGTAGCCCCGAATGTGCGCATAATCGACGAGCGGTAAGGTTTTTGCTGCATAGTCAGTTTCACCTGATAGACAGCAGACTCCAGTCCGAACACTTTGGCGGCATAACTCAAGGCAGCACCCCATTGTCCGGCACCGGTCTCCGTGGTGACATTGGTCACACCTTCCTCCTTGCAGTAGTAGCACTGAGGCAAGGCTGAATTGATCTTGTGTGATCCAAGCGGGTTGACACTCTCATTTTTAAAATAGATATGGGCAGGTGTTCCGAGCGCCTCCTCCAAAGCGTATGCTCTGACGAGTGGAGTCGACCGATAGTATTTGTACATCTCGAGCACCTTCTCTGGTATATCAATCCAAGCATGCTCGGTATCTAACTCTTGCTTGGAACATTCCATACAGAATATGTGTGCCAGATCCTCTGCCTTCAGCGGCTGATGGGTGGCGGGATGGATAGGTGGCAGTGGTTTATTGGGCATTTCCGCCTGAATATTATACCACTTGGTTGGAATTTCGTTCTCCAAAAGAATAAATCTTTTCTGCTTTGTCATAAAAAATAAGGTATTAGTGATAATATGCTGCAAAAGTAATAAAAAAATAAAAAAAATGATGGTCATTCAGAATATATTTGAGATTTTTTCAATTTTTCCATTACAATTTTATAATTTTGAAAAAAAGCAGTAATTTTGCCCTTTAAAATAAAGATTATTCATCCGACAACTCATGGAAGAGCATATACATATCCCCCCAGAAGCCAATATCAGTGAGATTTACGAAGAAATCATTCCACAGATAGAGAGTCTGATAGCAGATGAACAAAATAAGACCGGCGTGTTAGCCAATGTATCGGCAGCTCTCCGAGAAGCCTTCGGTGAAAGGTTTTTCTGGGTAGGTTTTTATCTGGTAGAGGGTAACGACCTGCTGTTAGGCCCTTTCCAGGGCAGCATTGCCTGTTACCGCATCAGACGCGGGCGCGGTGTCTGCGGCACCTGTTGGGAACGCGGCACGACCGTCATCGTCGATGACGTGGACCAGTTCCCCGGCCACATTGCCTGTTCTTCCCTGTCACGCTCTGAAATCGTCGTACCCCTACACGACAGCGAGGGGAGTATCACCGGTGTGCTCGACATCGACTCAAAGACCCCTGGCGCATTCAGCGAGGCCGACCGTAAAGGATTGGAAGCTATCTGCGGTCTGTTATCCAAATCAGCAATCAAATGGTAATGTAAAAGCGGAATAACATGTTGTTGAATATCTTGATCATCATCGTCGGCGTGGCATTAGTCATCGGTGGAGCCGACAGAATGACAGAAGGAGCCGTTTCACTTGCCCAGCGCATGAAGATACCCGAGATCGTGATCGGCCTGACCATCGTCGCCATGGGCACCTCTATGCCGGAATTTTGCGTCAGTATGGTCTCCGCCTTGAAATCCACGACAGCGATGGCCGTGGGCAATGTGGTGGGCAGCAACATCTTCAACACGATGTTGATTGTCGGTATGGCAGCTTTGGTAGCCCCAATGATGATCACCCATTCCACGGTGAAAAAAGACATGCCTTGGACCATCCTGGCCAGTGTGCTACTTGCCTGCATCAGTATCGACGGCAACATCTCCCGTCTTGACGCTCTGCTGCTGACCCTCACCTTCTTCTGTTTCATCGCCTACACCCTTCGGGAATCACGCAAGGGACAGCCTACATCACAAGATCAAGAACAGGAAAACAAAAAGACATACAAGCCCATGATAGCCTTACTTCTAGTGCTTGCTGGTCTGGGGTGTCTGATCCTGGGCAGTAACCTGTTTGTGGATGCTGCCACTAAGGTAGCCCGCCAATTGGGCGTTTCGGATGCCGTTATCGGTCTGACCATCGTGGCAGGAGGCACCTCCCTGCCCGAATTGGCGACCAGTGTCGTGGCAGCAAAAAAAGGGCAGAGTGCCATAGCCATCGGCAACGTCATCGGCAGCAATGTCTACAACATCCTGATGATCATCGGTGTGACAGGTCTCATCTGTCCAATGAATATCGAAGGTATCACATTCATCGATCTTGGCACGATGCTTGGCAGTATTCTTTTGCTGTGGCTGTTTACTTTCACGAAATTCAAGGTGGAGCGCTGGGAAGGCGGTGTGCTCACCCTCCTGTTTTTCATCTACATGGGCTGGCTCATCTGGAACGCCATATAAAAAAGAGGAGTTGATTCTCAAGAATCTTTAGAAGTTCTCAGCTTTTCTTTTTGTTCTTTCCTCGTCCTAAGTTCATCCATATAGCCAGCGGTGATAATACCTGACGGAAGAGCTATGATAGCAATACCTACCATGGAGGAGATGATGCTGATCACTCTTCCTGTATCAGATATTGGATACAAATCACCGTATCCGACTGTGGTCAGTGTGCAAGCAGCCCAATAGAAAGCATCAAAAAAGGTCTCAAACAGGTATTCACCCGTTTCAGGATTGATATCTTCCTCACCATTAAACATGATCAAAGCTGTGATAAAGACATAGAAGACCGACAAAGAAAGAACGGTCCATAGGATTTTCCGTTGTTTGTGTATGACATTCAGTATGATGCCAAGAGGCTCATAATAACGGATGATCTTGACAACCCTCAAGACCCTCAACAAGCGTGAAACACGGAACAACTTGAATGACGGTGCCAAAAGGCTGATGGTTGGTAATATCGAAAGCATGTCTATCACAGCCATTGGAGTAAAAGGATATACGATGAACGACACCCACTTTTTCAGGGAAGTATGAAAGTGATAAGTCAGCCACCGCAAGATGTAGTCAAGCAAAAAACATGCGCAGGAAATGACATCAAAAAACCAAAATATCTTATAATGCGTTCTGAACATCAATGGAAAGATACCAATGGCGATGGCCGTCAGCATGATATAATCGTAAACACGAGACAAAGTATTCTCTTTTCGTGGTTCGATGATATTATTAATCCGCTCGAATATGTTCATGAATAATCCTTTTCCTACTTGCTTTACTTCTTGTACTTCTCGTATGGGAAAAGACCTTTGAGAAGCCTTGGCACAGGTTGATAATCCGGACTGAGGATGTCGCGGTCTTCGTGATAAAACCTTGTCTGGATACCACCGATATGGAAAAGCATCTGACAGGTATTGTCAATCATTCCCGGCTGGTGAACAGCGTTGCGCAAGCAGTCGACAACCTCGGGATGAGCCTCCTTGTAGCTGTCGGAAACCCACACCATGAAAGGCACCTCAAACTCATACTTGACGGTGATGGGATCGAGGGCACCATCCTGATTGCGCCCCTGAAAGTCACGGGCATCGTAGACCTCGTCGCCATGGTCGGAGAAATAGACCACCACCGTCGGCTTGTCACGATAGATATCAATGATTTTGTTGACTACAAAGTCATTGTAGTAGGTAGCATTGTCGTATTCCGCAATTACCGTTTTACGCCAGCCATTCAAATAGGGAGCTTTCTGCTGTATACTGTCAGCGGTAAAATGGTTGTTCTCCTCGGCAGGAGGGTAGCGCTTAGAGTATTTGAAATGCTGTCCCATGATATGGAAAATAGCCAACTGCCTTTCACTTTGATCATGATGATTTTGGATATAGTCATCCACAAACTCCTCATCATATCTGCTGCTCCTTTTGTTGGTCTGGTCATAAGACACCTGCATGAGTTGGTCATTGAAGAGGAAAGAGTTGAGAGCAAATGAGAAGTGCTCTGTCTTATAGAAATCCCGCTGGTTATCCCACATTGACACATTGTAGCCAGCCCTTTTGAAAATAGCAGGGAATACCGGCATATTGAACCATTTCTCACCGTGACTGAGACTATTGCAACAGAAGAGATTTTTGATCACCTCGCTGGTAAGATTGTAGGGACTCACCATATCATCGAACACAAAAAGTCGGCCACTGTCGGCCTCAGCACATAAATGAGGTGTCGTCATCAACGGATATCCATAAAGAGGTGTATGGTATTTGATGTAGGACTCACCGATGACCATCACGATATTGAGAGAGTCGTTGAACGTACACCCAACCTGCTCATGGATGGTCTGCTGAGTAGCTTCCAATGCTGTCCGGGTGTTTTCTGCTCCTAAATGGATGGAATAAAACGAATGCACCAGATCTGTGGGAGTAACAGCATGCGGACAACTCATTTTCCAGATCACCACCTCATCAGGAGTCTGACATTTCATCAGTTTCATCCATATAAGTGCCACCTCTCGCACCCCCTCAACCAGGATAAATGCCACCATGACAGCCGCCAGATTTGGCAAATGACGCTGGAGAGTCTTGGAGATATGCCGATTATGGTATTCTATCCAAACTATCATGATCGCCAGGACCGCTGAGAGCACATAACTCTTGATGCTGAAATCAGTAAAAAGGAACTGCTGGAAGAAGTCGCCCGACTCTCGTTTGTTGGTTTCTGAAATGAGCGTGATGATGGTGGGTGAAACAGTCGTGGCAAAATTTGCCTGAATGAACACATTGAAGACGAAAAAAGCGAAAATGAGTACATAGAGCGCCACTTTAATCCATTTGCATCGCGCCAAATGAACCAATGTGGTGAACAAGTAAGCCCACAACAACAAGAGAACCAATCCCTCATAAGGTCGGTAGACCGACAGATAGAGGAATCCCAAGATCACCAAGACATAGATGGCGGTTCTGACATACTTGTTGGAAACTTTGGTGAAACCTTTCCATATCATCCATACGGCGAAAGAAGCCATTCCTAAAATACCCACCAACAACAAAGCAGATATCACAAGATTATCATGAAAGGATATCAACCGATAGATGGTAGAAGGCACAAACGACAAGACGGCCACTATGAAAAACACCGGATTGGCCACTAGAGGTGCAGCCAATGCCCTCAAGAGGGACATCACTCTACTGAAAACACGCTGTTCCATCGTCAGAATCCATAAATCTGTTGGAGCATCTGTGCCAATTTCTCTCCACGGAGGTCATGAGCCACTATGCGCCCCTCACCATCAAGCAGGACATTGGAAGGAATAGCCATCACCCCATATGCGTCGGAAGCCGCACACTGCCATCCTCTTAAGTCAGAGATCTGCGGCCAATCCATTCCCAACTGCTTGACGGCAGCCTTCCATGCCTCTTTCTTAGAGTCAAAAGATACGCCGACCACCTCATAACCCTTGCTATGATACTTGATATAACTCTCCACCACATGGGGCATCTCCTTGCGGCATGGCCCGCACCAACTGGCCCAGAAATCCACCAGCACGTAGTTGCCTTTTCCGCACCATTCACTCAGCCGACGGACCTTCCCTTCCAAGTCAAACATCACCAAGTCGGTGAACATCAGTCCATTCTGTTTCTTTTTCAGTCCTTCAACAAACTGCTTGGCCATCTGCATCCTAGGATGGTTGATATAGGGAGCATCGTCAACAAACCATGGTTCTACCTGTTGATAAGTCATCTCCATCACCATATCAGGCAGGAATGCTGCAGGAACCATCGTTTTGGCAAAAGGTTTAAGCACCTCGGCACGGTCATTGAGCCGCTGAGCCATCAACTCTTCGGCCTCCTTGCGTATTTTCTTCTCATTGGTGCCATCAGCCATGTTCAAAAGGATGTTGAGGCGCTTTTTATAAACAGCGTCCAGCGAGTCGAGAGATAGGTCGCAACGACAAGTCTGCTCATTCAGCAGAGAACCTTTCACCTGATGAGCGACAAGATCGATCACCAATGGCTCACCATCTGCAAAAAATGGTATATAGAAATTTTTCCCCATTGCTCCCATCAACTGATCCTTATCAAAAGGAATAGTGGTAGCAAACTTTCCGTTTTTGACAGGGATGGCGGCCCTCTTCATGCCATTGAGGAGGTCGATGACTGTCACGGTATCCGTTTCGGCCACTCCCTCTATCCTCATCTGCACCTGTTGGGCGACAGCTGCAATGGAAAACATCCATGCCATCAAAACCGACATCAAATATTTCATTTTCATCTAAATAAAGCCATTATTACTAATTATGGGGGACAAATATAGATAAAAAAAACGATTAAGTGAGCAAAAAACGAATTATTTTGCTTTCATTTTCGTCTATAGTTGCGGAGATATCACTTCAAACAGGATGAAAGTGGGCAATTCTGGGCGGAAAAGAAAAAAGACAAATATTCTTGGCAGAAAATGCATAAATTCAAAAATAATATGTACCTTTGCAGCCGATTTTTCAACAGAGTGCTTGGTAACCTCTTAAAAAACAAGAACATGAAAGAAAATAAAACCCAAGTGAGCATACTGTTCATGCTATTCAGTATGCTTTTTACCATCTGCCTCATCACCTCCAATCTCTTGGGCACAAAGCAAATTGCTTTGGGCAATATCAGTGTGACCGGTGGTCTGATCATTTTCCCTATCTCCTACATCATCAACGACTGTGTGAGCGAGGTATGGGGATACAGCAAAGCCCGCCTGCTGATCTGGGTTGGCTTTCTGATGAACTTCTTTTTCGTCACCGTATGCAGTATCTGCGACATGATACCTGGTGCTCCTTATTGGGACAATGAAGCCGGGTTCCATGCCATTTTCGGTTTGGCACCACGCATCGCCTTCGCATCCTTCATCGCTTTTCTTGCAGGCAGTTTCATCAATGCCTATGTGATGAGCCGTATGAAAGTGCGGTCAAAGGGAAAACGCTTCTCTTTACGCGCTATCGCCAGCACGGTTTTCGGAGAGAGTGCCGACTCTCTGTTTTTCTTTCCACTGGCATTCTATGGTGTCATCCCCGACAGAGAGCTTCCCATCCTAATGTTCTGGCAGGTGGTACTGAAGACAGCCTATGAGATCATCGTGCTGCCACTGACCATCCAAATCGTGAAAAAGGTGAAGGAACATGAGGGAGTGGATGTCTACGATGAAAACATCAGTTACAACATTTTCAAATTAAAAATGTCTCAAAACTGACATTTCCAACTATTAGAGAAGATGACAGACAACAACCGCCAAGAAGAGGGACTGAAATCCCTCGGCAACGCCACGAAATACCGTTCGGACTATGCTCCCGAGGTGTTGGAATCATTTGAAAACAAGCATCCGGAAAATGATTATTGGGTGAGACTCAATTGCCCAGAATTCACCACGCTCTGCCCCATTACCGGTCAACCCGATTTCGCAGAAATCGTGATCAGCTATATTCCTGACAAGCAGATGGTTGAGAGCAAGAGTCTGAAATTATACCTCTTCAGTTTCCGCAATCATGGTGACTTCCATGAAGATTGCGTCAATATTATCATGAAGGACCTCATCGCCCTCATGCATCCCAAATATATAGAGGTGACCGGTCTTTTTACTCCCCGTGGCGGTATCAGCATCCATCCTTATGCCAACTACGGCATGCCCGGGACGAAGTATGAAAAACTGGCAGAACAACGGTTGTGGTCAAGATCCTGACCACAATATCATTTTAGTTGTATTTTTCCCTTTTGACTGGCGGTGTCAGGACGCAGTTTGAATCCTATCACATGATGCGGGAAACGGAGGACCATGGTGTCGGGCCTCAACAAGATAAATTCCGCCGTGTCGTTTTTCAGTGCGATGGAATCTTTTCCCACCACCCCCACTCCACCATAGGTGAAAATGAGTTTGCCATTGAATACATGCCACTCTCTGTAGCGTCTCATCGCCGGATAGACGACAGGCGATTCCGCATCAAGTGATGAGACTCGGGGAGGGCCACCCTCCGTCTTGACAGTATAGTCGCGCTTGAGGGTATACACATATTCTTTGGGAATCATCAGCCGGTTGACCATTGAATCCATGCGCTCCACGTCCCCATCCCCTTCCGTCATCTCATCATCAGCCATATGGCTCGGCCTACGCACCTCCGGTAACTGCAGATAATACCAAGTGCCGTTGACCAGTTCAAGATTGACAGCCATGACCAACTTCTTTTGGTCGGCCGTATCTACCAAGACTGCCATCTTGTCGCCTATCCCCGGCATGCCGAAGACCCTTCTGTTGCGCATGGCATCAACAATATCATAGTTCACCGGGTCACCCCCAGAGTCAGGCAACAAGACAAGGACGGAGTCGGAACATCCGTCACAAGCCAGACCATACAACATGGAGTCGCCCAAAGCCTCATATTTCTTTGTGATGATCTCCTCCTCGGTGTCCTCTGTCTTCTCTTGTTTGGTGCTACATGCCACAAAAGTCATGACCGCAACCACTGTATATAACAAACTCTTTCGCATGATGGTGAATGAAATCATGCAAAAATACGTATTATCTGCCATTTGACCAAACAATGAATCAATTTTTCGTCTCTTGAGTTGCCACCTATGTGTCGGCAGTTTTCTCAAGCGGCAGGCAAGATGAATAAAAATTGCAAATAATGACGATATCGGTCAAAAAAAGTCCCACATTGTTTGCGGTTGTCTTTTTTTTACACTATCTTTGCCCATCCATCCTATGGTTATTCCATCAGGCATGATTAACCTTAAAATCATTTTCAAAAAGCCTTATCATCACTTAAACTGATTACAATGAAAAAGAAAATCAAGTTCAGTCTCGTCTATAGAGACATGTGGCAGTCATCGGGTAAATTCCAACCTCGCAAAGACCAGTTGGAGCGCATCGCCCCCGCCATCATCGACATGGGTTGTTTCGACCGTGTAGAAACCAATGGAGGAGCCTTTGAGCAAGTTAACCTGTTGGCTGGTGAGAACCCCAATGCCGCAGTCCGCGCATTCTGCAAGCCCTTCAACGAGGTAGGCATCCAGACCCACATGCTCGACCGCGGTCTGAACGCTTTACGTATGTATCCTGTGCCCGACGACGTGCGCCAGTTGCAATATAAGGTAAAGCACGCTCAAGGTGTCGACATCCCACGCATTTTCTGTGGTCTGAACGATACCCGCAACATTATACCCAGCATCAAATGGGCACTGGAGGCCGGCATGACTCCACAGGCTACCCTCTGCATCACCACCTCCCCAGTACACACGGTGGAATACTATAGCCGTATCGCTGACGAACTGATTGCCGCCGGTGCTCCAGAAATCTGTCTGAAGGACATGGCCGGTATCGGCCAGCCTGCCATGCTCGGCAAACTGACGAAAGCCATCAAAGACAAGCACCCCGATGTTATCATCCAATATCACGGACATTCCGGCCCCGGTCTGTCAATGGCATCTATCCTTGAGGTCTGCAACAACGGAGCCGATATCATCGACACCGCCATTGAGCCATTGTCATGGGGCAAGGTGCATCCAGATATCATCTCTGTGCAGAGTATGCTGAAGAACGAAGGTTTCGAAGTGGCGGACATCAATATGAGCGCCTATATGCGCGCCCGCTCGTTGACTCAAGAATTCATTGACGAATGGCTCGGCTATTTTATCAACCCCGGCAACAAACAGATGAGTTCACTGCTTCTGGGTTGCGGACTTCCCGGCGGCATGATGGGCAGTATGATGGCCGACTTGGGCGGTATCCATCAGATCATCAACAAGACACGCGCCAAGAAAGGCGAGCCAGAACTGACCATCGACGAACTGCTGGTGAAGTTGTTTGACGAAGTGGCCTACGTATGGCCAAAGGTTGGTTATCCACCATTGGTGACCCCATTCTCACAATATGTGAAGAACATCGCGCTGACCAACCTGCTCACCATCGAGCAAGGTAAGGGCCGCTATGTGATGATGGACGATGCCATGTGGGGCATGGTGCTCGGCAAGAGCGGCCGTATCCCCGGAGAGATTGCTCCCGAACTGAAAGAACTGGCAGCCAAACAAGGTCGCGAGTTCACGGATGCCGATCCTCACACCCTCATTCCCAATGCCCTTGATGATTTCCGCAAGGAGATGGATGAGAACGGCTGGGAATATGGTCCCGACGACGAAGAACTGTATGAGTTGGGCATGCATCCTGAGCAATACCGTAACTTCAAGAGCGGTCAGGCGAAGAAGAACTTCCTTGCCGACCTGCAGAAAGCTAAAGATGCCAAACTCGGATCGAAACTGTCGCCCGAGGAAATCTCCGCCTTCAAACATGCCAAGGCAGATGCCATCGTAGCACCTGTGAAAGGCCAGATATACTGGGAGTTTAATGGTGACGGCGAGTGTGCTCCCACTGTTGAGCCCTATATCGGCAAGGAATACCAAGAAGGCGACAAGCTATGCTATATCCAGTCGACCTGGGGAGAGATAGTAGAAGTGCCCGCTGCCCTTGGTGGCCGTCTGGTGGAGATCAACGCCAAGCGTGGCAGCAAGGTGATGAAGGGCGATGTCATCGCCTACATCGAGCGTCCTTCCGCAGAATAAGCACAAGAAATGGATTACGACAGAATCATCCATCAATATTACGACGAGGATGCAGCCTTGCGGCGCATCCTCGTCGTTCATAGTGAGGCGGTGGCCCGTAAAGCCCTCCATATAGCAGATGTCCATCCCGAACTTCACCTCGACCGGCAGTTTCTTCTCGAAGCAGCCATGCTTCATGATATCGGCATCTGCCAGACCGATGCCCCCGGTATACTCTGCCATGGTCAGTCACCCTACATCTGTCATGGGATCTTAGGCGCCGCCATCCTCAGAAAAGAAGGCTATGAGCGGCATGCCCGCGTCTGCGAGCGACACACCGGCGCCGGGCTCTCCCTTGATGACATCGTGCGCCAGAACCTTCCCCTCCCCCATCGCAGTCTTTTGCCCGAGACCATGGAAGAACAAGTTATCTGTTATGCCGATAAGTTTTTTTCCAAGACCCGACTTGACCAGGAAAAGACCATCGAACAGGCAGAGCGCAGCCTCGCCAAATTTGGCGAAGCAGGTTTGGAGCGTTTCCGGCTTTGGGTAAGTCTATTTTCCTGAAAAAGAGAAATCCAAAAGATAATTTTGGGAGAAATTTACTTTATATCATTATATTTTCTTGTTTTGACGGTTTTATAGGAATAAAGCAAAGCATCCAATCAAGAAAACTCATGTCTGACCATTCTGGTGTCACTGGTCAAAATCCACCGAATTGAGTACGATTCGGTGTCGGTATTTTTCATACTTCGGATGGATCACACTCCGCTCAGGCAAGAAGAAAGAATTACTTATCCCCGCCATATCAAGAATCAAGTGTGATACATCATTGGTAGACACAGGCAAATGCACTGATCGGAAGACACGCTCAGCCACCTCCGGCCTGCGCTCCACATACGTCGGCGACATCCAGATCATCAAGGGCACACGCAGCTGATAACGGATATCAGATGCCATCGACGCGTTGCCATGGCCCACGAAATCACGGTAATCGTAGACCTCCTCGCCATGGTCGGAAAGATAGATCACCAGACAATCTCTATCCGCCATTAACTGAATGACACTATCCACCACCGCGTCAACATAACAAGTGGCATTGTCGTAATCGGCCACAGTCTGCCGTTTCTCCTCCGTATCCAATAATGGATCGCTGTAATCTTTAGGGACAAAACGAACAAAGGAAGCAGGGAAACGCTCCCTGTAATCATAATGTTGTCCGTTCAAATGAATCACATAAAGACTTGGTGAGGACATTTTTTTCATGTCACTCACCATCTGCATATCATACGCATACTTTTTGGTATTCCGCACATCAAACATGAGTTTGGCCAAGTCAGCGTCTGTAAGAAAATTGACACCATTTCCGACAAAATACTGGTTGTCGTACAAAGCTGTGTGATAGCCTGCACTTTTGAAGCACATCGGAAACATCGGAACCGCATGCAATCCAAAAGAAGCGGAATCGAGTGAGAAGACAGAGAGCATCGCCCTATTGGTGAAATCAGCCACCGATACCGCATTGTCAAAAACAGCCAGTTCGCCTCTCTCCACCCGCTTGGCAAGCATAGGAGACGTGGGACGGTCGTATCCATAGAGCGACGTATGGTAAACACTATGTGATTCACCTAAAACCACAATGACATCCGGAGGATTGTCGTCTTGACAGCAAGCCTTCGTCTGACTCGCAACATCCCTGAGCATCTTGATTCCACACAAATTCAGCTTTAGCACATAAAAAGCATTGGCTGTACGC
>CADCQC010000141.1 GCA_902803455.1 uncultured Prevotellaceae bacterium | reverse complement strand
GGTGATGATGGTCTTGTCGATACCGTCACCTATCAGACTGATTTTCTTGTCGGATGGCGCTGTCTTCGAACCAATCACCACTTGTTCGGCATAGATGCCCTCATGGATGTGTATGGTCGTCTCTTCGCCAACTGGTGCCGCATTGATGGCGGCCTGTATGGTGGTGAAATCTCCACTGCCGTCTTGTGCCACAGTCAGTGTTTGCTGTCCATTCGCAACACTAAAACTTGTCCATACAAGCAGCAGGCATAGTATTTGTCGCCTCATATTTTTTTGATGTTTTATTAGTTTTCTCGCTTTTATCGGATGAATTCACCCGTTTTTGGTAGATACTGCAAAAATAAGATTTTTTGGGTATATTGCACCAACTTATTTCTTTTTTGTCATAACAGAAACCGCAAATTCTGTGTAACGCTATCAAAAACCGTTCCCCTATAGCTGAAATTTTTGAATATACATTGTTTTTATTGTCAAGATAGATTTTTATTCTTAATTTTGTGGGAGAAAGTGAAAAGAAAGTTCAATGAAGGGAGGAGTTAGAATGACACTAAGGCAACTCATACAATCCGTCGACCCAAATGACTTTCAGGGCAATGCTCTGTTTCGACAGTTGAAAGACATCAAGCCGGAATATGGGGCAAACATCCGCATCAAGGTGCTAAAGAATGGCGGCACCATCAGCGTGACCAACGTGCATGTCGGTTCACTCGGCGATATAGTAGCCAGTCCCATTGATGTAGCAGACGAGTTGCATCTGAAAGACGAAGAACTGTTGAAAGCCATTCTGGACGAAATGGCCAATGAAGGCTTTACAGATGCTGAAACAGAGGTATTCTGGGACGATATGACGAATTTGCAGAAAGCGAAGATTGTCAGGTAATAAGATTTGGAAGCGTCATACGGCTACATGCCCATATGATTTCTTGACAGATCTTGAACAATAAAAAATAAGGAAAGGAATGATGGATTATCTGAAAAAATAAAGAGATAGAAATGAATATCAGACTTGAACAACCACAAGATTATCGTGAGGTAGAAAACCTTACTCGAGAATCATTCTGGAACGTTTACCGTCCCGGATGCACCGAACATTTCGTGCTCAATCAATACAGAACAAATCCCGACTTCATCCCTGAACTTGACTATGTGATGGAGGAAGATGGTCAGATTATCGGACATGTGATGTTCTCCAAAGCCGAGATTATTCTTGAAAGCGGGCGCCACTTCCCTTCTTGGACTTTCGGCCCCATCAGCATTCACCCTGACTACAAGCGCAAGGGCTATGGTCTTCAATTGCTGCAGTATGCCCTGGATAAGGCTCGCGAGAAGGGCATCGGATTCCTCTGCATGGAGGGTAATATCGGGTTTTACAGGCATGCGGGGTTCGACTTGGCCAGCAAGCTGAACATCCACTATCACGCTGAGCCTAAAGATGCCGAGGTACCATATTTCCTCGCCCAAGAACTTATCCCCGGTTGGTTGGCTTCGAATGGCATCACTGAGGCTACCTATTGTCCGCCAAAGGGCTATTTCGTAGCTGACGAGAATCCCGAAGCATTTAAGACCTATGAGGCATCATTTCCTGTAAAGGAGAAAACCTTGCAACCGGGACAACTACCTCAGTTCTGCCAAAGCTGCGGCATGCCGCTTACCAAGAATGAGGACTGTGGCACAAATGCTGATGGAAGCATCAATTTTGACTACTGCCAATATTGTTACAAGGATGGGCATTTCTTACAGGATTGTACGATGGAAGAGATGATTGAACATTGCTGCCAGTTTATTGACGAGGTCAACAAGAACCTCTCCAATCCTATGACAAAGGAAGAGTACAAACAGATGATGCAAGGCTTCTTCCCTATGCTGAAACGTTGGAGAAGACAAAAAGAAGAATGAAGAATAAAAGGGGGCGTGACGAACTTGAGTTCAGATAGCCGATCAGGTGTTCTTGAGAATAGTCCTTAGGGATGTCAGGCGTAGCCAGATACAAAAATGTGTTACAAAGCAGGGATTTATCGGAAAAAATATTACCTTTGCACAAAAGAGGTGCGATAAAAACGGGATAAAATGATTAAAGAATCTACAGGTATCGCCATCATCTCAGGCGAGCGTGACATCACTTTCTCTGAACTCCTCCAGCGCATCGCGCTATACAGCCGGAAGTCACCCATGAAAGCTGGTGAAAGGATGCTCATATTCTCGGAAAACCGTGAAGGATGGATCTACGCCTTCTACTCGGTATGGGCCAACCATGGC
>CADCQC010000140.1 GCA_902803455.1 uncultured Prevotellaceae bacterium | reverse complement strand
TATTTGACAAAGATAACAGCTTCCTTGCTGTATTCTATGCGGACTTTTTCCCCCGTAAAGGAAAACAAGGCGGTGCTTGGATGACCAGTTATCAAGGTCAGTATATCAACCGCAAAGGCGAGAACATCCGTCCACATGTGAGTGTGGTGATGAATCTTACGAAACCCACAGCATCAAAGCCATCCCTATTAAGTCTTGGTGAGGTGGAGACCTTCTTACATGAATTTGGCCATTCCCTACATGGTATGTTCGCCAACACTCGTTTTGAGAGTATGTCAGGCACCAATGTCTGGTGGGATTTTGTCGAGTTGCCATCTCAGATCATGGAAAACTATTCTATAGAAAAAGAGTTTTTGCGCACATTTGCGTTCCATTACCAGACAGGAGAGCCGTTGCCTGATGAACTGATTGACCGTATCGTTCGCAGCCGTAATTTCCTGGTTGCTTATAGTTGTATGCGGCAAGTGAGTTTCGGTTTGCTCGACATGGCCTATTATACCCTCAGAGAAGAATTTACCGGCGACTTGATTGATTTTGAGAAGAACGCCTGGAAGAAAGCGCTCATATTCAAGCAATTGCCTGGAACCTGCATGACAGTCCAATTTTCCCATATTATGGCAGGAGGCTATGCAGCCGGCTATTACAGCTATAAATGGGCAGAAGTTCTTGAAGCCGATGCATTCAGCGAGTTTAAGAAACATGGCATTTTTGATTCCACGACAGCCCAACGATTCCGTGACTGCATTTTGTCTCGAGGTGGGACAGAGCACCCCATGACACTCTACAAACGTTTTCGTGGCAGCGAGCCCACGATAGATGCCTTGTTGCGAAGAAACGGAATTCGCCGTCCAAGAAAATAAACATCAACCCGAGCCCACCATTGATTTCCTATGAACAGTAACAAACAAGATTTGCTTGACAGGCGTTATTTGCGTATGGCGCGCATATGGGCAGAAAACAGTTATTGCCAACGCCGACAAGTAGGTGCCCTTGTCGTGAAAGACAAGATGATCATCAGCGATGGCTACAACGGTACACCCAGTGGTTTTGAAAACATCTGCGAAGACGACAACAATGTGACAAAGCCCTATGTGCTCCATGCGGAAGCCAATGCCATCACCAAACTAGCGAAGAGCAACAACAATAGCGAAGGAGCTACACTATACGTAACCGCCTCCCCGTGTTTGGAATGCTCAAAATTAATTATTCAGTCGGGCATCAAACGCGTTGTATATGGTGAAAAATATCGTTTGGCCGACGGTATAGCACTCCTTGAACGAGCAAATATTGAAGTCAAATACATCAAACTCAATGAAGATGAACCTCAATAAATCGAACCGATTCATGCCACTGATTCTTGCTGCATGTGTAGTAGCAGGCATCCTCATCGGCACTTTTTATACCAAACATTTCTCTGGCGGACGCCTGAACATCATCAATTCAGGAAGTAACCGCCTGAACAACTTACTTCACATTATTGATGACCAGTATGTAGACAGTGTGAACATGAATGATCTGGTGGAAAAAGCCATACCAGAAATACTGAACGAGCTTGACCCACATAGTGTATATATCAGTGCAAAAGACGTCCAGTCAGCCAACGATGATCTTCGCGGTTCATTCTCAGGAGTCGGCATCGAGTTCATCATCCGCAACGACACGGTACATGTGCAAAATGTGATTCAAGGCGGTCCGGCAGAGACAGCCGGTTTGATGGCTGGCGATAAGATCGTCACCATTAATGATGAACCCTTTGTGGGAGAGATTGTCACCAACGAGGAAGCGATGTCACGCCTCAAAGGTCCTCGTGGAACCAAGGTGAAAATTGGTGTGGTGAGATATAAACAGAAGAAGATAAAGCAATATACCGTCACCCGTGACGATATCTTCACCAGCAGCATCAGTGCATCCTATATGCTGGATGCATCAACCGGCTATATACGGATCAAAAATTTTGGTGAAAACACATACGGAGAATTGCTCAGTTCGCTTGCTACGCTATCTCAACAAGGATTTAAAAATCTGGTGATAGACCTGCGAGACAACAATGGCGGATACATGGCTTCCGCCGTGCAGATAGCCGATGAATTTTTGCCCAAAGGATGCCGAATAGTCTATACACAAGGCCGCAAGCAACCCCGTGAGGATTTCATGAGCACAGGCCGTGGCACCTGCCAGAACATTCCCCTCATTGTGCTGATCAATGAGGGCTCGGCTTCAGCATCAGAAATATTAGCGGGAGCGATACAAGACAATGACCGAGGCACGGTTATCGGCCGTCGTTCTTTTGGTAAAGGCCTCGTTCAACAGCAGATACCTTTCTCAGACGGAAGTATGATACGTTTGACAATAGCTCGTTATTACACGCCATCCGGACGTTGCATTCAGAAGCCCTACGTTACCGGAAAAGACAAGGATTATGAAGAAGACCTTCTCACCCGATACGAACACGGTGAATATTTCAGCGAGGACAGTATCAAGCATACAGGTCCAGAATACCACACACGTATCGGCCGTACGGTATACGGAGGAGGTGGTATTACACCTGATGTATTTATTCCCGAAGACACATTAGGCATTACCTCTTATTATAAAGAAGCAGCCATGAGCGGTCTCATCCTTCAATTTGCTTTCGAGTATACTGATGAACATCGAGAGACCTTGAAGAAATTTACTGACATGCCCTCTCTCCTATCCCATATCAAACGTCAGAACCTGCTTGAACAATTTGCTGTGTATGCTGAAAAGAACGGTTTGCAACGTCGCAATTTAATGATACAGAAGTCTCAATCACTATTTGAGAAATATATTTACAGCCGTATCATCTACAACATGCTTGATGAACTGGCATGGATAGAATACCTCAACCAAAGTGATCCTGCCATTCATAAATGTCATGAAGTGTTTAATAAAAAAGCTGCATTCCCGACGAAGTCATCAGAAGAAAAGACAAAGAAATAATAAGGCGATGACATTCATATTGTGATCAGAGCCGACCGACACCCATCATGTACGCCATGAGAATACTTCTGCTATACCTCAGAAGAATCTGATGTCAGCAATCACCCTGGCTCCCACACAATCATTCAATTTCCGTACATATTCAGACCTCATCATCGACAATTCAGCTTTCAAGGCTGAATTGTCGATTTTTACCATCAATGTCTGATTAGAGATGAATATTTGTCTGGTATATTTGAAAACCACCTCCCCTGCCACCTTTTCCCATGACATGATAAGACGCTTCTGAAGAAGCGGTGTTTCCAATCCCATCACTCTCAGATACTGATAGACCAAACTATCAAGTTGTTTCACCTCACGTCTAAACATTGTTTGCTTTATTTTGCATTAATTTCTCCATTTTCAACAGAGAAGATACGGTAATCAAAAGAATAATGTTGCAAGATTTGATCAAGATGGTCTCTATTGGTATCCGTGACAAAGATTTGTCCAAAATCATCACCCGCCACCATTTTTACGATCTGCTCCACTCGGCCAGCGTCGAGTTTATCAAAGATATCATCGAGAAGCAATATAGGTTTGGTATGGCTATTGGCACGTTTCAAGAAATCAAATTGCGCCAATTTTAATGCGATAGCAAAAGATTTTGTCTGGCCTTGACTCCCCTCTTTTTTCAATGGATACCCATCCAATCTCAAGTCCAGATCATCGCGATGTATTCCATGCAACGAATACCCAAGCACTCTATCTTTAAAACGGTCACGCTGTATAACATCCAGTAACGGTCCGCGCTGGCAATGAGAGACATAATCTACCGACACTGTCTCACCAGAACTGCAAATTCTATTATAATAGAGTTGGAAAACCGGCACGAAATCTTTAATGAAATCTTGTCTTTTGGCATATATTTTCTCACCTTCCGCAGCCATCTGAGTTTCCAATATTTCCATGAGAGCCATATCTGGCTCCTCCTCCATTTTCAACAAGACATTTCTTTGATGAAGGACCTTATTGTAATTATTCAGCATCCCCATATAAGAATTGTCATATTGAGAGATGACCATATCAATCAATTTTCGTCTCTCCTCGCTTCCACCATCAATAATGGAAGCATCAGCAGGTGAGACAGAAACAAGAGGAATAAGGCCAATATTCTCTGAAAGACGTTTATATTCTTTTTTGTTTCGTTTGAAATGCTTTTTTTGTCCTCTTTTCATTCCACAATATACAATATCCTCATCTCCATTCTCCCGAATATAGCATCCCTCGAGCATAAAGAAGTCCAGCCCATGGCTGATAACCTGGGAATCCAAAGCCGAATTAGCACTTCGACAAAAAGAGAGGAAATGAACAGCATCAAGGAAATTGGTTTTTCCCATGCCATTTTTGCCCAACAAACAATTCATGTTGGGTGACAATTGTAAATTTGCGGAAAGAATATTTTTATAATTGACAATGGAAATATGGTCGAGTATCATATAATTAAGTCGGCATAGTCGGCCTTTTTCATGCAAAGATAATCCTTTTGCATGTGAAAAACGAAAAAAGTCGATGATAAATTTCAGCATGTGGGATAAAATGAGTAATTTTGCGACGCAAAAATCATGCATGCCAAGCATGACTTCAAGAAGTTGGAAATTATAAACACAATTATCAAAAATAATGGCAAAGAAAAAAGAACCCCAGGGTAATCAGGAGATGATGGAGACCCTCAATCGTTCAGAAGCATTCCTGACGAAAAACAAGAAAAGCATTATTGCCTGCCTTGTTTTACTTGTTTGTATCATTTTAGGCATCATCGGATGGACCAGCTATTCCTCCTCTAGAAATGAGAAAGCCAGTACAGCGCTTGCTCACAATCAGGAATTATTTATGATGCAAAATTACGAGAAGGCACTCAAAGGCGACAGCATTGGCACCCCTGGTTTGATTCAAATTATCAGTGAGTATGGAAGTACGAAGGCAGGCAATTTGGCCAATCTATATGCAGGTCTATGCTATGCCAAGCAAGACAAATGGGAAGAAGCTATCAAATATCTTGATGCATTCAAACCTAAAGGAGACGTGATGGTCAGTCCTTTGGCAGTTATTGCCATGGGTGACGCCTATGCTAATGTTAAACAGTTGGACAAAGCTTTGGATGCATTCCAAAGTGCAGCTAAGATGGCCGACAAAGCCACAGAAAACGGCACCAACAACAGTGTAGCTCCTTTAGCTCTTCAAAAAGCAGCCTTGATTCTTATTGATCAAAAGAAGAATGACGAAGCTCTTCAACTGTTCAAGACCATCAAAGAGAAGTATCTTGGATCTGCCGCTCAGCAAGATGTAGACAAATATATAGAATATCTGTCGAAATAAGATGGCTACAGCTCTCCGCGACATTTCTGAAATAGACCATTCCAAAGTGCCCGATGCCAGCAATATGTGTTTTGGTATCGTTGTCTCAGAATGGAATAGTGTTGTGACCAATGCTTTGCTTAAAGGCGCAGTAGATACACTTGAAAGGCATGGGGCATTACCAGAGAATATTCATGTGAAAACAGTCCCTGGCAGTTTTGAGTTGATCTATGGAGCCCATCAGATGACCTTAAATGGCGGATATGACGCCATCATTATTCTTGGGAGTGTCATACGTGGAGAGACACCACATTTTGACTATATCTGTCAAGGTGTTACCTATGGTATTGCCAGTTTGAATGTCAAAAATGAGATTCCTGTTGTTTATGGTTTGTTGACTACCGACACCATGGAACAAGCGTTGGATCGAGCTGGAGGCAAATTAGGCAACAAAGGCGATGAATGTGCCGTCGTTGCCATCAAGATGGCAAAATTCTAAATTATTTGAGAATATTCATCAAAAAGGGAGAACGATCGCGGTTCTCCCTTCTTCATTTTGTGATGACCGGTGTACAATGATCAATGACAACCGGTATCGATTTCACCTCCGCATGTAGTTTTGTAAGATGAATATTGACCACACAAGCTGTGGAATGAAAAGTTTTCAAGGCATCAAAGATGAAATTGCCTATACTATAGAAGATCCATTTCCCTTTGAATTGCTCAGCTGGTTGTAACGTATGAGGATGATGCCCAATAATAATATCTGCCCCAGCATCAATGATCTGATGCGCCTCAGCAACTTGTTGGATTAGAGGATGAAAAGTATTTTCTCCCCCCCAATGTAACGAGACCACCACAAAGCAAGTCGGATCTTCATTTTTCAGCAACCGAATCTGCTGTATGAGTTGGGAAAACTCCAATTGACTGACACAAGGCAACTCAGGAAGATAAGGAAAGTTTTCCAAAGACAGTCTGAGTGAAGCCAACAACCAAACTTTTCTTGGTTTTTCCGTTAACAGTATAGGTTTTGAGGCATCATTCATATTCATTCCAGCCCCAACAGGAATGATGCCAGCAGCAGCAATTTCATCCACAGTATCCATCAAGCCTTCTCTACCTTGGTCGATACTATGATTATTTGCCAAAGAAAGATGTGTGATGTGGTGACGCTTCAGGTCAGCCAGCCATTCCGGATCACCTCTAAAGACGATCCATTTGTTGAGAGGACTTTTGACATGCGTAGCAGGACATTCCAAATTAGATACCACGATATCACTGTTACAAAACAAAGAATCAACGGATGGAGAAAAGAGCGCATCAATACCGTCAGATTGAATTCTTTCTCTCACCCCCCTGTCAAGCAGCAGATCACCGGTGAACGTCATCACCACAGCACAAGAATCGCTCCCCATAGCAGCCATACTATGGAGAGCGAATATTACATAAAAGAATAGATTATTGATTTTCAAGCTGATAAGCCAGATATTTAAAGCAATACTTATAGAATAAAAACTCAAGAGAACGAGAACACCCCATCAACATCCTGTGCCATAGAATATGGTTTCGTTGTCAGCAGGTTTGTTTTCGACAGGAACGATTATCTCCTGCATCCAAGAAGGTTTTCCTGTGTTTGGAGATTTTTCCAGCAGTTGTTGCCATTCCTCATCATTAAGTCTTTGTTCGTTGGACGGACGTTTAAATTCCCGGTATGAGAACACTCCCCCTCTCATCAATCTCAAGTATCCATCCACCTCTACCACGACATAAATGTCATGTGCCGGCCCAACCCCTTCATAGAGGATAGAATGATTTGGATTATTATCTCCGTTAGCCGTATAGACATCAGCAACGACAGCAATAGATTTATCTGTGCCCTGCACATCACTCCACCCCATAAGACTTTGATTAGGTTCTTTGATCATCTCCAATGAAAGATATTCAAAATTAGCACCTATATACCTGATATGCTCATATTCCTCATTAGTCAATCGTTTTCCATCCAATTCTTTTTTACTAGCATTCAATAAGAACTGTGCTTCCTCTTTCAACGCATTAATATCACTCTCCACATTCTTATTTGACAAGCGATACCGTTGCAAAACATTCTTAGTCTCATCAAGAAGAGCGATTGCCTTTGTCCAGAACGGCACATTTGGTTCCACATATCCGATGATGATCGGCGCTGGTAGGCTACCGTCACCACATTCCGCTGCAAATGGTTGTTTCGCATACAAAATGGCATCGTGCTTGAGTTCTGCCCAAGATGCTAAAGAAGCATTGAGATTCTTTTTATCCCATTGCTGTGTTTTCATAAAATAAGGCACTCTGTCATCTTTTTGGGTGTTAAGCGCATTCAGTGCTGCCAGCCATTTATTAGATACGCAAGCATTCCAGTCTATGGTTTTCATCATAGACTTCATTTTCGACAAATTGGGTGTAAATCCTTCCCATTGTTTATCTTGCTTGAGTTCCTGAACAAGGATTCTCTCGGCAGCTGTCGCCCCCATAGCAGCCATGACGTCAAGCCCCATAGGAACATCACGCTTAGTGATCTGGCTATCATAGTCCGCCATTTCCTGTAATACTTCAGCATCAGGTTGGTATCTCTGAGGCATAAAATTGATTTTGTTGTGAGAGGTACGCTCAAACTTTGGTCTGATACGGATTTGTTTCTCAGCCAACTCATCGATTTTATTACGTAAAGCATCAAGCGCCTTGCCTTTTTTCATCAACTGAGGCAGGGATACATTAAGTTTTTTCATCATGTCGCCCATTTGCAAAATGGTGACATTGTCCGGCCGCCCCATAAGGAAAGTAATAGGTTCAAAAACGCTCATATAGCTTTTCTTGAGATTGGGATAGGTATTCAAGACATCCGCAATCATTGCAGCCCGTTGCATTTCCACATCTTTATCCGTTCCAAAAGGAACAGATTGCAACCACATCATCGCCTTAAAATATCTACCACACAATTTTGAGCGAGTATAATGTCCACGAGGTTTGAATAAGCTATAAGGGAATTTCACCTCTTTATAGTCTAAGAAATCAGAATAACCATCCGTAGTCTCTTTACAATGATTCAGTTCTTTTTCAGCTTGCTGTTTCATGCTTTGAGGTATACTTAGATTTTTCCCGGTTATCAGTTGGTAGGCTATGGCAAAATAGGCTATATTCCATTCAGCCACCGCCTTGATGTTTTTGTCTTTGGATAGATTTGCTTTGTTCACCATTTGATCATGCATATCCTTACAAAGTTTTCCAATGGTAGCGCTTAGCTGGCCTTCTTCCACTTTTCTCATCATGGTATCGAAGAAGAGATGGAACAATTGCAGGTAGAGATCGGTAGTGACAAAATTGGGAAAAGCATGATAATCATTTCTTTCATACACTTGAAAAATTTGCTCATTATCATTCTCAACGATTCCAAATCCATATTTTGTCAGATGCTCCTTCAAAGCATCTGGAAAATCATCCAATTGATAAGGATTAATCAGATTGTCAAGATTGACAATACCTTTGGATGTTTTATAATTATTTTTGAGCAATTCTTTTTCCCGGGCTTTTATTTGGTTAATAAAAGCCGTCTCGTCCGCACTATACTTCACCGGTCCGATCTTCTGTTCGTTGTCGACTCTGTTCCATGCTAAGGAATCGTACCATGAAGTAGTATTAAACACAAATCTCAAATCACTGCTTTCAAACAAATATCCTTGACGTGCGGCGAAAGCATTCCGCAAGACCCGCAGTTCACAAACTGAAAGATTGGAAATATCCATCTTGGTATCAATACGCTTCAACAACGTCTCCACATTTATTTTACCCTTTCCAGGTAGGGTAATGGGTGAAGTGCTTTGCGCAGAGATAGAGACGCCAACCACAACAGTCACAAGAAAAACAAAAAATCTTTTCATATCATTTAAGGTTTAGGAAATAACATCAATATTTTAATAGAGAATCATCTCGAAAGATCTTCTCGGCTTCTTCACGGGATACATTAGAGATTAGGAAACGTTTGAATCCCAGTCCAAACTTTCTCCATTCATGTTGCAAAACAGCATACTTTCCATCATTAGCCGTTTGTAAAGATACCACATGATTATCAACCACACGGAAATCTTCTAAGATACCACCAAGCTGTGAGCCCATCCATAAGGCACGTATCCTACCTTTATAGTTTTTGAAAATGAATAGTCTCTTTTTTATTTCAGAATCAAATCTAGTTGTCTTCTCTACTCCTACCAAAGCATCATCATTTCCATCATGATCCACATCACCTACGCAGAATTGATAAACGGGGAAGGGCAATCTCCATCTATCAATCGTAGAATCAGTTGTCAGAATCAAGTAAGACAAAGAATGGTTTACCTTCTCCATGGAGAAGATCTGTGCAGAGGCAACGAATGATGCCGTCATCATCATCATCATAAAACT
>CADCQC010000139.1 GCA_902803455.1 uncultured Prevotellaceae bacterium | reverse complement strand
GGTTCATCAAATTCGTAGAGCACTTCTAATCTGACGGGTTTGCCCGTGACGCCATCTCGTTTTGCTTCTTTCTTGCATGCTTTCTTGTCTTTATAGTCATAACGCACCCACAAAAGGTAGCTTTTTTGCAAGCGGTCCACGCAGTCACTGGCATTAACAGCCATAGTCTCATCTTCAACAACCGTTTTAAAAGTCTTCACTTGGGCGAATGTTGCTGTGTTGAACATAATCAGCAACAAAAGGGAAATCATGATTTTTTTCATCATCATAGTATGTGAATAATTAAAAAAACTAATATGCTTAGCTAATCTTGTATTGATTTGCAAAAATATTATATTTAAGGGAATATTCCAAAAACAAATTGAAGAAAAATTCTTCTCTATCCCTTTCAGACAAACGGGGGCCTATGTTTTCTTTATCAAACGTGATATGAGTTACCTTTTTTGACAATTTTTTAAGGATAATTGCAAAAAACACCGTAATTTTGTACATCATTTATCGTGTGTATGATTGGAACCATCGTCAATACAGCCACCATTATTGCAGGGGGTGTCATCGGGGCACTCCTTCATCGTGGTATCAAGGAAAAGTATAACGAGGTGTTGTATACAGGTCTTGGACTGGCGTCGCTGGCTATCGGCCTCAATGCCACCATCTCGCATTTCAGCAAATCGCAATACCCTGTGCTTTTCATCGTATCGCTGGCAATAGGAGGTGTCGTGGGGACGGCCTTAGATATCGACGGACATTTCAAACGTTTGGTAGATAAATTCTCCAAACAAGGAGAGGCGAAGAAAAACCGTCTTGCTGATGGTCTGGCCACGGCTATCCTGCTTTATTGTATCGGTCCGCTGTCGATGTTGGGACCTGTTATCTCAGCCTTGAAAGACGACCACACCTTTCTTTTTACCAATGCGACGCTTGACTTCGTCTCTTCTATGGTGTTTGCTTCCACCTACGGCATCGGCATGATATTGGCTGCTCCTGTTCTTTTCTGCTGGCAAGGGACCTTCTGGCTGGTGGCGCACCTCTCTGCCTCTGCCATCAGCGATGCCTTGATGGCAGAATTGCTGATTGTCGGAGGACTGCTGATCACTGCTAGCGGTCTGTCTTTATTACGGCTGAAAGACTGTCGCACACTCAACCTGTTGCCAGCACTGCTGGTGCCTGTCATCTGGTTTTTCTTGCGTTCTTTCTTTTGAATGATACCTTCGGCTTGTCCACGTTCTGCAGTCTGGATGATTTATGATTGTTCCATAGTGTTGGCTATCTTGTCCACATTCATGCTTCGGGCGCTCGCGTCGAAGATGTCTTTGTAGACCCCACCTTGCTGATATACCTCATTGGGCTTCCCGCCCTGTACCACTCGTCCTTCTTTGAGCACATAGATGTAGTCTGCATCGATAATCTGTCCGATATTGTGTGAGATGATGATGACCGTACGTCCGGTCTTGATGGCGTCGATGCTCGCTTTGATCTGTTCGGTGGCGATGGCATCAAGACTGGCGGTGGGCTCGTCGAGGAAAATGAGGGGTGGATTTTTGATAAACATCCGGGCGATGGCGATACGCTGTTGCTGACCGCCGCTGAGTTGTAGGGCTTGAGTTTCAAAGCCGTTGGGCAGTTGCATGATCTGGTCATAGATATAGGCTTGACGTGCGGCTTTCACCACATCTTCATGAGAAGCGTCTGGATGGCCATATTTGATGTTTTCCTCTATCGTACCGTCGAAGATATGGTTCTTCTGCAGCACTAATCCCACGTTCTCGCGCAACCACTGGGTATCCCATTCACTCAGTTCCACCCCATCAAGGGTAATGCTCCCTCGGTCGGGATGATAGAACTTATCGAGAAGGTTGACAATGGTACTCTTTCCTGCACCGCTCAAGCCCACCAGTGCGGTGATCTTTCCGCTGCGGATGTGCATGGAGACATCAAAAAGGGCCTGCGTGCCATTGCTGTAAGTGAAGTCTACACCAGAAAGTTGAAAATCTCCTCTCACCTCGGAAGGCCGGTGATGGCCAGTCTCTTCCACCTCGTTGTCGGCATGCAGGATACCAAAGAATCCCTCAGCATAAATGAGGGCGTCGTTCATGTCGTCGTAGATGCGGTGCAGTTGGCGGATAGGGGCACTTACATTGGCAAAGAGCATGACGTGATACATGATTTTTCCGATGGTCATTCCCGGGTAGTCAATGAGTACGAGATAGGCCGTAAGGATGATGATAAGGACGGTGCCAATCTGTTCAAGGAAACTCTTGAGCCCATTAAACATATAACTTTGTTTACGAGTGTTGAGCTGAAGGTCGGTCATAGTGCGTTGAATATCTGCTTGACGGCCGGCCTCTATCTTCTCACGGTTGAATGATTTGATGACAGTGATGCTCTCAATAATGTTGAGGATGCTTTGGCTGACCGCCTGATGGCCGCCGAAAATACCTCTTCTGCCTCCTTTCATCCGTTTGGCCTGGATATAGGTGACCCAAAAATAGATGGGGACGATGCACAATGCCACCAGTCCAACATAGATGTTGGCCATAAACATCAATGCCAAGGCAAGGATGGCGCTGGTGAATAGGGGAAGAATCTCAATAAAGAAATTGTTGACCGTATTGCTCAAACTCATGATTCCACGGTCAATGCGGGATTGGAGCTTACCGGTCTCATTGCCTTCAGAGGTGAAGAATGCCATTCTGAACGACAGCATTCTCCGCACTACGCTCACCGACAGATCACGGCTCACTAGAATTCGCATACGTTCACCATAATAGCGTTGAAAGAATGTCACCAAGGCTGCTATCACCTCTTTTCCGAGAAGGATAATGCTGATTGTGGTGAGAATCTTTAATGCACTGCCCCATGAGAACTGTGGTTGCTGGATGAGGGCATTGATGGCATCGACAGCACGGTCGAGCACCACAGCGTTGACCTGTGCCATGAGTGAACCGACAAGGGTCAGCGCCAATGTCACACCGATGAGCCACCGGTAGGGCAATACAAAGGGCATGATGTTTTTCAGCAGGTCGAGAATATTCATCTTGCCTGTTGGTTCGCTTTTCTTTTCTATCGTCATTGGTGAACTGTGAAATAAGTAGGAGATAAACACCTATGATCAGCGTCTACCTCCTACTTGGTGATATGATGACAGTAAACTCTTCGAAGAGGTCTTTTGTGTTTAATTCATTTGTATAAGGTAAGGCATCAATATTAGCGGCTCTGACTTTCTTTAAGTTAGTCATTTTCAACGGGCCAGATTTCATCGCCTTGATGGGCGACTTGGCCTGTTTCTTGATCACCGTTTGAGCCTCAATAGGTGTGGCCATGAGAAATGCCACAGCAAAAAACAATAGAAATGTAATTTTTTTACTCATAACAGGTTATTGATTAAAGGTTTGAATTTTAAAGTGGCGTAAAGGTAATATCTTTTAAGATATTAGCCAAGAAAATTTGACAAATTCTAAGAAATCTCCATTTCCTTTTGTCATGTGAAATCTATGTCTTCAAAGACATGAGACTTATAGGAAACTGATATATGAGTCCTTATGCCCCCAAAAGTAATTGAGCCACCAGAGGAATGGTAAGTACTGAAAGTAATGTACTGATAAAAGTGATTTCAGTGATGAGCGTCGTCTCTCGGCCGTATCTAAGACAAAGAATGGTGCCATAAGTCGCTACCGGCATGGCGATGATAAGCGTGTTGATGTTGATCACAAGTGGGGCAAAATGAAGGGCACGGAAGAGAATAAATAAAAGGAATGGGAGAATAAGCAACCTAAAGGCAGTGGTCGTATATACCACACGAGAACCGAGCATCGTGCGCCATGAG
>CADCQC010000138.1 GCA_902803455.1 uncultured Prevotellaceae bacterium | reverse complement strand
GACACCGCATACATCTTGGGGTATGGTGGTCACGCATTCTATGCGCAAGACACGGGAGGTGGCTGACGCCTCCGTGGGAATGTCGGTGAAGCGGGAGATCATCGGTGATGCCAGCCATCTTCATGTAGGCGACAAGGTGCAGGGGCGCATCACCATCAAGGCTGACCAGGATTATGATTTTGTGCAAATCTCCGACAAACGGGCTGCTTGTCTCGAACCGGTGGAGGTGGCCAGTGGTTATCTTCATGGCTTCTATCGTGTCGTGAACGATAATACTACACATTTCTATGCCGACAGGTTGAGAAAAGGTACCACGGTTCTCGAAACAGTATATTTTGTGGACCGTCCCGGTAAATATGAGACGGGCATTTGCTCCGTCCAATGTGTCTATGCACCGGCTTTCTCTTGTCGTACCTCCTCGATATCTCTCTCTGTCGAGTCTCCAGATGAGAAGTGATCTCCGTAATATCCTATTGCCGTTCTCACTCCAGTGCTTTCAAAAAGAATGTTGCAAAAACCTTCTTTAAAAGACAAATTTTTAATCAGACGAAAAATTTTGGACAAAAAATTTGTTGGAATGAAAGAGATTGCATACCTTTGCCGACGAATTATAACAAAAAGTTGATCAAATGATAAGAAATGCAAACTTTTGGTGGTGGTTTAACTCAAGATTCGGAAGATCGTGAGAAGATAGCCATATACCTTAGTTTGACTGAAAAAATACTGAGAGGCCTGTCGTTCTTGCGATGGGCCTCTCACTTTTTAGAAGGTTTTTTCTTAGTCCATGGATATCTCGTTAATCATCATAAATGAGCAATGATCAAGTAGACAAAAAACATTAATCATCAAAATATATGAGTAATTTTCAAGTTGACAAAAATGGTTTCTATGGTGAGTTCGGTGGCGCATATGTACCGGAGATCCTCTACAAATGCGTGCATGACTTACAGGAGGCTTATCTGCCGATCATTGAGACGGCTGATTTCAAGGCAGAGTATCATGCGCTGTTGAGAGACTATGTGGGTCGCCCTTCGCCTCTCTATTTTGCCAAGCGGATGAGTGAGAAGTATGGCTGCCAGTTGTATCTCAAACGGGAAGACCTGAATCACACGGGCGCCCACAAGATCAACAACACCATCGGACAGATCCTCTTGGCAAAGAGGATGGGGAAGACGCGCATCATCGCTGAGACAGGTGCCGGTCAGCATGGGGTGGCGACTGCCACCGTGTGTGCGCTGATGGGGATGAAGTGCGAGGTTTTTATGGGAGCCACGGATGTGGAGCGCCAGCATACCAATGTGGAGCGCATGAAGATGTTGGGTGCCGAGGTGCATCCGGTAAGGACGGGTAACATGACCCTCAGCGATGCTTGTTCAGAGGCCATACGCGACTGGTGCTGTCATCCGCAAGATACTTTCTATATCGTGGGATCCACCATGGGGCCTCATCCTTATCCTGATCTTGTCGCAAGGATGCAGAGTGTCATCTCTGAGGAAATCAAGTGGCAGTTGACGGAAAAAATCGGGCGCGACTACCCTGACTACCTCATCGCCTGTATCGGAGGGGGAAGCAATGCCGCGGGCACCATCTATCATTATATGGATGATGAACGGGTGAACATCGTCTTGGCGGAGGCCGGAGGACACGGATGGCAGACGGACCATACGGCGGCCTCTTTCCACAAAGGGACGACAGGCATCCTCCACGGATCAAAGATGCTCGTCATGCAAAACGAAGACGGACAGATCGAGGAGGCATTCACCATCTCTGCAGGACTCGACTACCCGGGTGTCGGACCGATGCATTGTAATATGGTGAGACAAGGACGGACAAAGGTGCTGAGCATCAACGATGATGAAGCAATCTATAGTGGCTATGAATTGACACGCATGGAGGGAATCATCCCTGCCATCGAGTCGGCCCATGCGGTCGCTGTCCTCTCTAAGTTAAACTTTAAACCCGACGATGTGGTGGTGCTTACCGTCAGCGGACGCGGTGACAAGGATGTGGAAACCTATCTGAACAATAAACAAATGGCAAAAGAACTTGCTTTTTAATCGAAAAAGAAAAATGATGGCTACTTTTCAATATACCACAAGCAGTAAGACGATACTGGCAGACCTACATACCCCTGTGGGGGCGTATCTCAGGCTGCGAGACCTCTACCCGCAGAGTGCCCTGATGGAATGTTCTGATTACCATGATGCCAACAACTCTCGTTCGTTCATCGGCATCAATCCCATCGCCAGGGTGGCAATCGGCCATGGCATGGCAAACATCAGTTATCCGGATGGCAGCAGCGTGCAGCAGGAGGTGAACAAAGACTTTCCGGCAGACAAGGCGATCCATGCGCTCATCGACAGGATTGAGGTCACTGGTGAGGATGCTTCCCTTTGCGGACTCTTCGGATACACCAGCTTCAATGCCGTGCGCTATTTCGAGAATATTGATGTAAAGGATGAGACCCTTGAGAAAAACGACGCTCCTGATATGTTGTATATCTTGTTTAAGGTGGTCATCGTGTTCGACCATCATAACAGCATGCTCAAGGTGGTGACATTGGGCGACTCCGCAGACATCGATGCCGTGTTGAAAGCGATGAACAAGTCCAACGTCCAGATGTATGATTTCCATCCGGTCGGTGATGTCAGTAGTACGCTGACAGACGATGAGCATAGAGAGAACATCCGGAAGGGTATCCGCCACTGTCTGCGTGGCGATGTATTCCAGATTGTGCTTAGCCGTAGGTTCATACAAAAGTATGAGGGTGATGACTTCAAACTCTATCGTGCCTTGCGAAGTATCAACCCGTCGCCTTACCTGTTCTATTTCGACTTCGGCGGATTCCGGATTTTCGGCTCTTCGCCTGAGACGCATTGCCGGATAGAGGGGGGAAAGGCGTATATCGACCCGATCGCAGGCACTACCCGACGTACCGGTGATGAGGAGGCTGACCGCAGAGGGGCTGAGTATCTGCGCAATGACCCCAAGGAGAATGCGGAACACGTGATGCTCGTCGACCTCGCGCGAAATGACCTCAGCCGTAACTGCCATCATGTGAAGGTTGATTTTTATAAGGACCTGCAGTACTACTCTCATGTCATCCATCTCGTCTCTCGTGTCAGTGGACAGTTGGATGAGGGGGCTGACCCGATCAAAACGTTTATCGACACCTTCCCTGCAGGTACGCTCAGTGGGGCTCCGAAAGTGCGGGCCATGCAACTGATCTCTGACTACGAGCCTCATAATCGGGGGGCATACGGTGGATGTATCGGTATCATCGGACTCGATGGCTCACTCAATCAGGCCATCACAATCCGTACGTTCGTCTCAAGGAATGGTGAACTGTGGTTCCAGGCGGGTGGAGGTATCGTGGCCTTGAGTGATGTGGAATATGAGTTACAGGAAGTCAACAACAAACTGGGTGCCTTACGGAAGGCGATTGAAAAAACTGAAATGCTATGAACATTGTGATTATTGATAATTATGACTCATTTACCTTTAACCTGAGTCATCTGGTAAAAGAGTTAGGCGTAGATGTGACCGTGCTGCGCAACGATCAGTTCCAACTCTCTGATCTGGAGCCCTTCAGTAAGATTATACTCTCGCCTGGTCCGGGCATTCCCGCTGAGGCTGGTCTCCTGCTCGATGTCATCCGCACCTATGCTGGTCGCAAACCCATTCTTGGGGTCTGCCTGGGTCACCAGGCCATCGGAGAGGCTTTCGGGGCGAAGTTGGAGAATCTTTCCCAAGTCTTCCATGGCGTGGCCACTCCTTGCCATATCGTGGCAGATGATCCCATCTTCTTCGGAATCCCTCACGACATCACTGTGGGCCGCTATCATTCATGGGTGGTTGCAAAAGACAACTTCCCCGACTGCCTTGAGATCACTGCCGTGAGCGATGAAGGACAGATCATGGCGCTACGTCATAAAAAGTTGAATATCCATGGCATCCAGTTCCATCCCGAGAGTGTGCTCACGCCAGATGGCAGGCAGATGATACAAAACTGGCTCTATCTTTAAGCAGGAAATCAAAAATCTATTCCTGATCACCTATTCTATTGAATATAATTCATCAGTCAACAATAAAACAATCAATCATATGGAACAGACAATGAAAGGCTACCTGTTCAGGTTGCTCAACCACGAGGAACTCACCCGTGAAGAAATGAAATCAATTCTTATTGGAATCACCCACAGCGAATATCCCAACGAGCAGATTACAGCACTGCTGACATGCCTGCAAATGCGTGGTGTCACGGTAGACGAACTGCTTGGCTTCCGCGATGGTATCCTGGAGACAGGAGTGCCGGCTATCTTGCAAGCCGACAGATATATTGATGTGGTGGGAACCGGTGGTGACCGGAAAAACACGTTCAATATCTCTACCACGGCTTGTTTCGTGATTGCTGGGGCTGGTTATAAAGTGGCGAAGCATGGCAACTATGCTGCTACAAGTGTCAGTGGCGCATCCAACGTTATCCAGCATCACGGCATCAAGTTTACGGATGATATCGACCGGTTGAACCGCTCTCTCAATGAGGCTGGCATCGTCTATCTGCATGCCCAACTGTTTGCAAAAGCGATGAAATATGTGGGACCGATCAGAAAGGCGTTGCAATTCCCGACCATCTTCAACCTCCTCGGTCCGATCGTCAATCCTTCACAACCTAAGTGCCAACTCCTAGGGGTGGCCAACCTCGATCAGATGAGACTCTACAACAGTGTCTATCAGAAAATCGGCATCGACTATGGCATCGTCAACAGCATCGATGGCTATGATGAGATTTCACTGACGGGTGACTTCAAGGTGACTACCAATAGTTATGAGCGGATCTTCTCTCCCAAGGACCTGGGATTTGATATCGCCAAACCTGAGGAACTGGTGGGTGGAGCGACCGAGGAACAGGCGGCTCAGATCTTTGATGCCGTGCTGGAGAACCGGGCCTTGCCGGCACAGAAAAACATCGTCCTGGCCAATGCGGGCTTTGGCATACAGGTGCTTGAGAAAGGAAAGAAGAGTATCGAGGAGTGTATCGCCATCGCTCGTGAGAGCATTGATAGTGGGGCTGCGCTGAGGACTTTCCGTAAGTTTGTCGAACTCAACTCTTAAGCATGATGAAAGATATATTGCTGGATATCATTCAGTATAAACGTAAGGAGATAGAACGTCTTTATGCTCCGAAACCATCCCTGAGGGAGGCCTTGCTCAACAGCCCGACGGGAATCATCGCGGAATTCAAACGGCGCTCACCGTCGAAAGGATGGATAAAGGAAGACGGACGGGCTGATGTCATCCCGTTGAGTTATCAGAGGAATGGTGCCGCTGCCATCTCGATCCTTACAGACGAACATTTCTTCGGGGGTTCTGATGACTTCATCCGTCAGGCCCGGCAATCTGGTGTGTCCATTCCTGTGCTCTACAAGAATTTCGTGACCGATGAGGCGCAACTCTTTGCGGCTGCTCTTTGTGGGGCTTCTGCCGTTCTGCTGATCGCTGCCTGCCTCACAAAGGCTGAGTGCAAAAGACTCATGGACAAGGCTCATGAACTGGGACTCGAAGTGCTCTTGGAGATGCACTCGGAACAGGAACTGGAATATGCTGACCTGGAGCCTGATCTCTGTGGCATCAACAACCGCAATCTCGGGTCTTTTGTCACCGATGTGGAAAACAGTTTCCGATTCGCCGACCGCTTGCCGGTGGAGGCTGTCAAGGTCAGCGAGAGTGGCATCTCTGATCCATCCACCGTCAAGGCTCTCCGCCAGGCGGGTTTCCGTGGATTCCTTATGGGGGAGCATTTCATGGCCTCTGCCGATCCGGGAACTACGCTCCGTGATTTTATTTCTGCGCTTTGAATGTCTCTGCCATCGACAAGCGCTTTTTCTACAAACAACCAAATGATGATCAAGTCATGAACAATAATAAAATCAATCAACTCTTCGCCAATAGGGGTGAGAAGAAACTGTTGTCTCTCTATTTCTGTGCTGGCTGTCCCACGCTTGAAGGCACTGCCGATGTCATCCTCGCCATGCAGCAGCGTGGTATCGCCATGATCGAGGTGGGCATCCCTTTCAGTGATCCCTTGGCCGATGGTCCGGTGATACAGAGTGCTGCCACGCAGGCGTTAAAGAATGGCATGTCGCTGAAAAAACTGTTCTCGCAACTGATGGCCATCAGAGAGCAGGTGCATATCCCTCTCCTGCTGATGGGTTATCTCAATCCTATCCTTCATTACGGTATCGAGGAGTTCTGCCGGTCGTGTGCCGAAGCTGGCATCAGTGGCGCCATCATTCCTGATCTGCCGTTTGATGACTATCTGCACATCGTCAAACCGATTGCCGACCGATACGACCTGCGCATCATCATGCTCATCACGCCGGAGACAAGTGAGGAGCGTATCCGGTTTATCGATGAACATACGGATGGATTTATCTATATGGTCAGTTCGGCGTCCACCACCGGAACACAACAGCATTTCAACGAACAGAAACAGGCATATTTCCGGCGCATCAATGGGATGAATCTTCGCAACCCCAGGATGATCGGTTTTGGAATTTCTAATGCCCAAACGCTCCAGGCTGCACAGGATAATGCCGCAGGTGCCATCATCGGCTCAAAGTTCGTCACCTTGTTGAACGAAAACGAGGGGGATGCCAATGTCGCCCTCGACAAGTTATTCTCCGCACTGGGTCTTCCTGTCTCATCTACTGATTAGTCATCACATGAAAAAAATAGCCATACAAGGAGAGATCGGGTCGTTTCATGATATAGCGGCGCATCTCTATTTTGAGAATGAAGAGATAGAACTGGTTTGTTGCTCAACCTTCGAAAAGGTGTTCGATGTCATCCGTGGTGATGCCACGGCCATCTGCATGGTGGCCATCGAGAACACGATCGCAGGTTCATTGTTGCACAACTATGAACTTCTGACCAATGCGGGGGTGTCTATCGTCGGTGAACATAAATTGCATATCTCGCATTGCATCTGTTGCATGCCGGAAGATGATTGGGACACCATCAAGGAGGTCCACTCTCATCCGGTGGCGCTGATGCAGTGCCGGCATTTCCTGGAACAGCACCCGCAGATGAAACTCGTGGAGGCGGAAGACACTGCTGGTAGTGCGAGGATGATCGCAGAGCAGAAACACCATGGCTGGGCGGCCATCTGCCATGCGGAGGCTGCCAGATACTATGGACTGAAGGTGCTTGAGGACCATATCGAGGACAATAAGCATAATTTCACAAGGTTTCTTGTCGCATCCAATCCATGGCTTGCCAATTCTTTGCGGCCTATTGAGAAGGCCAACAAGGCAAGTATTGTCTTCGCATTGCCTCATGAGGAGGGCAGTCTGAGCCATGTGCTCGCCATCCTGTCGTTCTACCGCATCAATCTCACGAAAATACAATCGCTTCCCATCATAGGAAGAGAATGGGAATATCTATTCTATGTAGACGTGATGTATGATAATCTCACCCGTTACCGGCAGTCGATAGATGCCATCACTCCTTTGACCAACAACCTCAGAATATTGGGAGAATATCAGGAGGGCAGGCAGACCTTGTGAGGGAGCCTCTGAGATGTGATGATTGGCGTTAGTCGTTCTTTCATGGCAGGACAGCAACTTTTGGATGTAGATGTTAGGCCGTGTGAGGATTATGATGTATTTTTGCAGTGTCATAAACACTTTTACTTATGCGACTGCGTCATTACATCCTCACACGTTTCAACATTCCTATATGGAAAGCTGACAAAAATGGGGCTCCCACACTCAATGAACAATGGCTGACCAAAAGGTTTCTGTTGTTCGACCGCTTTTGTTTCCCGTCTATCTCAGCACAGACGAGTGATGATTTTCTATGGGTGGTGTTGTTCGATAGGGATACTCCGCCAAAATGGAAGGATTGTTTGGAACAATATAAGCGGAGATGCCCCCAGTTTAATCCTGTTTTCGTGAGACATGATGCGGGACGTTATTTTCTGAGAGTTTTTTGTGAGGTCATCGCCAAAGATTTGGCCGAATGGAAGAAAAAGGTGTTTCTTTTGATGCGGTGCTCACAACCTATTTTGATAACGATGATGCTCTGAGAACGACATTTGTAGAGGATATCCGTCATGAGGCAGAAAAACTGCCACTTGACAAACCGTCATTCATCACTTACCGTAGAGGATTACAGTATTTTACTGACATGAACATTGCTACGCGTGTCAAATATGTCAACAACCATTTTCTATCGCTTCTTGAAAGCCTTTCTGACGAAACCAAACTCACTACTGTATATGGGTTTGGCAGCCATAGTTCATTGTCGCTCTTTCATCATTGTCATAAACACATCATCGACCTTCCGGATAAGCCTGCCTGGGTTGAAGTGGTGCATGACTCCAATGTGATGAATGATGTGCTGGCACATCGGATGCCGGGGTTGGTCACTGACTTGGACTTGATAAAAAGGGATTTCGCTATTGATATCACTCTGAGCAACCATTCACGATGGTTGTTTGCAACCAGGTATTCGCGACGCCTTCTTCGTTCAAATTGGAACTTGTTGAGGCTGAAATGGGCGCGTCTAAGGGGCAGAAAACAATAATTTTCATATCAGGTGGACCGATGAGCACCATAAGTCTATAGTCGCTTCTCTCATATCGGGGAAAGAGAATCTCTCATTCTTATGACGATTCTTTGATATATCATTTTTTATCTTTATCTTTGTGCACAAACTTTTACAACCATGAAGAATAGTATTTCTACAGCATTGGCTCCATCAGCCATCGGTCCTTATAGTCAGGCCATCCAAGTAGGTGATTGGATCTTCACATCCGGACAGTTACCCATCGATCCCAAGACGGGCGCATTCCCTGAGGGTGGTATCAAAGAACAGACTCGCCAGTCTCTGCTCAATATCAAAGCCATCCTCGAAGAGGCGGGAGCTACACTCGCAGAGGTGGTGAAAACTACTGTCTTCCTGGCAGATATGGGGGATTTCGCAGAGATGAACAGTGTCTATGCTGAATTTTTCGCACAGCCGTTCCCCGCACGTTCGGCAGTGGCTGTGAAGACGTTACCCAAAGGGGCCATGGTGGAGATTGAAGTCATCGCATCCATAGTTGAAAAATAAATAAGATGAAAAGAGTATTCCTTGCATGTATCGCGATGATGGCTGTCGCGATGGTGATGGCTCAACATTGTTATGTGCTGTCACAAGCCACTTCCATCAATGACTCCTGGTCGTTTCAAGATGGTTTCAGCATCAGTAATACGGCTGGAAAAAATTATGCTGATTCCAAAGGTCAGAACAATACCATCAAATACTCCAGGAATGTGGGCTATACCATACAGATTCCAGAGGGGGTGACGATCAAAAGGGTTGTCATTTCAGGATATGCGAATTCCACAACAGATGATGCTTATCTGAGTCAGTTGGGGGCGTCTGCTTTCGGAACAACCCAATATCTTTTCCCCAAGAAAGTTGATAATCAACTGATTGAGAAGATTTATGACATCCAGTTGGAAAGTGATGCCACGCAGTCTCTCACTTTCAAGGCGTTGGGGGCTCAGGTGTGTTGGATCATCAAACTCTACGATTATGTTCCTGGTCCGGGCGTGTCGTGTCTCACCCCTGCGTCCCAGATGGAAAATCTCGACCGTGGACTTGTCGCCTTGCCTGCCAAAACAGGAAAAGGCCAGTTCGTCAGCTGGCGTCTGTTGGGCACTGAGGACTGCAACAACACCACGTTCGACCTCTTGCGTGATGAGGTCACCATCGCCTCCGACCTCCATGGTGCAACCAGTTTTTATGATGCATTAGGGACGGCAAACAGCCAGTATAAAGTAGTTGCCAAGTATGAAGGTGCCGTGGCTTCCACATCAAAAACGGTCCGTCCGTGGACCAAGGAGTATCTGTCAATCACCCTTGACCGACCTACTGGCGACGGATGCACCTACACACCCAATGACATGTCTGTGGGTGACGTCGATGCTGACGGGGAATATGAACTGTTCGTGAAATGGGATCCTTCCAATTCACAGGACAATGCCAATAATGGAGTTACCGGCAACGTCTATATCGATTGCTACAAACTCAATGGGACACGGCTGTGGCGTGTCGACTTAGGTAAAAACATCCGGGCGGGCGCACACTACACGCAATTCCTGGTCTATGACTTCGATAAAGACGGGAAGGCGGAGATGATATGCAAGACAGCACCTGGCTCCATCGATGGACAGGGGCATTTTGTCAGTGCGGCGGCTGATATCAACGCAATCAAAACAACCAATAATTCTACTGATTACCGCAATAGTGCGGGACGTATCCTCAGCGGACCGGAATTCCTGACCGTTTTCCATGGACTTACCGGCGAGGCCAAGCATACCATTTGGTATAATCCAAACCGTGCGGGTGGGCATGATGCCGTGGTGGAATATCCGCAAAAGTCTTTCTGGGCTGATGACTACGGCAACCGAAGTGAGAGATACCTCGCTTGTGTGGCTTATCTCGACGGAACAGGCCACCGGCCGTCTGCGGTGATGTGCAGGGGATATTATACGAGAGCGTATGTATGGGCGGTGGATTACGTCAACGGCAAACTCGTCCATAAATGGATGCATGCCAGTGTCAGTTCGAGTAAAGTGGAACTTTATGATGCAAACTGGAACATGACATCTAAAACCTATTCTTCCAATACCAGTGGAAAGGGTACGCTGTATACGCTCTTTGGCAACGGAAACCACAACCTCTCTGTGGGTGATGTGGATGGTGACGGGTGCGACGAGATCATCTGGGGCAGTGCGGCTGTTGACAACAACGGACAACTGCTTTACAGTGTGGGCTTCGGACATGGTGATGCCATCCATCTGACGGATATCAATCCCGACAGACCGGGATTGGAGTTGTTTGATGTGCATGAGGAAAGTATCAATCCGTATGGTGGCGATCTGCATGATGCGGCTACAGGTGAGGTGCTCTTCAGTTTCACAAGCGAAAGAGATAACGGACGTGGTATGGCTGCGGATGTGGATGCTGACAATAGAGGGGCCGAACTCTGGTCTGCGGCTTCCAGAGATGTCTATACGGCACAGGGCACGCTGATCAGTACTTACTCTCCTTCCAATGCGATGAGAATCTATTGGGACGGGGATCTGCAAGACGAACTCTTCGACGGTGGCTACAGTAATGGTAGCAGCAGCCCGGTGATAGAGAAATGGATCACCGGGAAAAAAGACCGTTCCGTCTTCAAAAAATTTGCTGATCTTGGTCACTCTCAGAGCATCAATGGCACAAAGGCGGTGCCCAACCTGATTGCTGATATTCTGGGTGACTGGAGAGAAGAGGTCATCTTGTGGGATGGTTCCGACGGATGCACTATCAATATTTTCACCACCAATGAGCCTACGGATTACCGGGTGCCGACACTGATGCATGATCATGTTTACCGGATGGGCGTGGTATGGCAAAACGTGGCCTACAACCAACCGCCTCACGTGGGGTATCATTTGCCTGACTATGTGAATTATATCACTGACGGCGATGTGGAGATCGAGGTGAAAGAGCCGGTATTCGATGTCGTTGATATGGCATACTGCGACTTGACTGGTAAATATCCTTCTACCGATTCACAGACCTACCGGTTGCCGGTGGTGGACGTCATCACACAACCGGTCATGGGAGAGATGCCGACGGTCTCCGCAGCGTTTACCGCTGTCAATGGGGAGAAAACAACGCTTTCCACCGGAGAGGTGGTGCCTTACTACACACAGAATTATGAGAGTGCGACCGACGCTTCGTCATGGCAATCGGTGGTGGCTGGTATTCCTGTTCTCAAAGAAAAAGCTTTTTTGGGTAAGTTTATCGAACTGAATCAGAATGCTGGTGGAAACAACCGAACGGCATACACGAAGTTTAAGAGTGAGGGTATCACCTATACCGATGAGGCCTATGTCGTTGAGTTTGACCTGGCGATGCATTACACCAATCAAGCTGATTATGAGAATATTTTTGTTCTTTATACAGCAGGTGCCCAAATGCCTACCTCTCCTTCAGATTATTTCTCCAATCCCAACTATATCTTTAAAATGACGGGTGGCGGCTATTATAGCCAAAGTTATACCATAGAGGGCTCGGGCGAGTCTTTCGAAACCCGTGATGTGAAAAATGACACCCCAGAATGGTATCACTATCAGATTATCGTCAACAGGACAACCGGTGAGGTAAGTTATCAGGTGGCTTCTGATTTCCTGACACTTGCTACGGGGTCTTATAACGTGGATCCAAATGAGGTCAACATGGATGTGCAAGGCATTTTCGTAGGCGTGGGAAGATCATACGGCTATATGCAAATCGATAATATTCGGGTGGCTCCATATCAGGAGAGCCTGTTCCCTTATACCTTCACGCAACCTGGTGTGCTGGAGATCACGGCTTCAGATGATACCTACGGTGAGGTGTCGGCTTCCTTTGAGGCTCCGTTGCCTTATCTCCTG
>CADCQC010000137.1 GCA_902803455.1 uncultured Prevotellaceae bacterium | reverse complement strand
CTCGACGGCAGCGACTTCCTGAAAGACAATGCCAAGGACGAGGACTTGGACTTCTGGGACTGGGTGTTGTTTGGCTTTGTAGTTTTGCTTGGAATTCTGGCGTATTTCAGCATCAATCTGGTGGTTTCTTTGTTGTTTTCCTTAACATGGATGTTGCTGTGTACAGCATGGTGGGTGGTGTCGCTCGCACCACTGCGCAAAAGGCGTAAGCGCAAGAAACTCGGCATAGCAAAAGACAATTACTTCCGCGATGTGAAGAAAGAGTGGACATTGGTGAAGAACAAGATGGTGATAGATGAACTGTCTTACTTTTATGGCATGAGTAACCAGAACGTCATCGGCGCCCTGCTGCTGAAGCTCATGGCTAAAGGTGATGTGACCATTGTCCGTGAGAAATACAAGGAGAAGGATAAGGAAATGCTGAAAATAGTTCATCCATGGAAAGAGATGAACAAAGAGGCTAAAGGTGATGACAGGCTGGCGTGCCATGTGCTGAAATTGCTCACGCTGGCATCGGGCGATGACCTGGTGCTGCAACCCCAAGAATTTGAGAAATGGTGTAAGCGGAAAAGCAACAAAACAGATATCCAAAACTTCTTGAAGATGTTGGAGGGTAAGCCTGACAAAGAATATACCCAAAAGCATGCCGCACAGATCTTTGGATTGAAGGCTTTCTTACGTGACTTCACTTTACTGAATGAGCGTGAAAGCATGGAGGTGAAGCTTTGGGATAAGTACCTGATTTACGCCGAGTTCTTCGGATTGGCTGACCAGGTGAGAAAGGATATGGAGAGAATCTGTCCGGAGTATCTGAAACTTTCTAACATCACCAAAAGCCTTGAGGTATCCACAGACACCGACGTTATCTATATGTTCAGCGACTCCATTTACTCTGCTTCTTCCAATGCCATTCAGCGACTGGCTGAACGTTCTACCTCTTCCTCTGGATTCTCCAGCTATTCGTCAAGTGGTGGCGGTGGAGGCTTTTCTGGCGGTGGCGGTGGCGGCGGCAGATAAGAGACTGCATCGACATTGCGAATCGTGGTGATATGAGAGCGGCTTTCTTTGTTTGTCTTCTATGTTTTCCTTTTGGGGGATGGGCTCAAAGTGATGCGGGCTCCTTCCTCTCGGCTGAAGTATGCAAGGAGGTGGGCAAAAGACTATCGTTCGGACTGGAGATAGAGATGCGTACGCGTGATGCTGTGAAGGATATTGACAGACTTTCTGCGGAGTTCCAGACAAGCTATAAACTGTGCGACGGGTTGAAATTGTCAGCGGGATATGTGTTCCTCGGCGACCACAACAAACGGATCTCTCACTATAAAGAGAATGACAGGGATTACCGCAAAGGTCTTGTAGAGATCGGCGACCGGAAGAATCTGAGGGAATATTGGGGACTGAGACATCGTATGCATGTCTCATTGACGGGAAGTCATCGTTTCGGACGACTGAAATTGTCTCTGAGGGAAAGATGGCAATATACCTTCCAGCCCAGTCACATCGTGGAGGGACGATACAACTATTTCTATCAGAAAGGGGACGATGCGCCTCACCTGTATCCCACTAAGGTGTCCAACGTGTTGCGTAGCCGGCTGGCTGCTGAATACAACGTAAAGGGGGTGAAGGCTCATCCACATATCAGTGTGGAAACCTATCATGCCTGGAACCTGAAAAAAGTGAGAGGAATCGTAGGGGTGGAATGGAAAATCAACAAACGACACGCCATCGACTCGTTTTATCTCTATGACCATGTGGTGAAAAACAATGATAATAACCCTCGCCGGCATATCCTTGGCGTAAAATATCAAGTTAAAATCTGATATAGAATCCCCCGAAAAGAATTCCTTAAAAGGCCTCCAAAAGCGACCCCGAATATGTCTGTGTATAAAAACCTTGGCTTGCTGATCTCGCTCTTGCTCCTGACAATCGTGACTGTCGGTTGTGAGGAGGAATATGAGATACCTGCCGCGGAAGTGCCAAGAAGTGATTATCCTACCGTCATCCTCAGCACGCCTGAGGGAATGGGCATCGACAGAAGCCTGTTGGAGCATTGCCAAATCAGCATCATCGATGCAGCGGGGGCGGAATGCCTGACTGGGGAAGTGGGCATCAAGGGAAGAGGCAATTCTTCATGGGTAAAAAAGAAAAAACCATATACGCTTATCTTTGGAAAGGATACGCAGGTGCTTGACTTTCCATCATGCCAGTCATGGGTGATCTTAGGCAACTATTTCGATTGCTCTCTCATGCGCAACGACATCGCTTTCTTCATGGGAAGGGAGTTGAGCAGGATGGATTATACGCCCCGATGCGCTTTTGCGGATTTTATGCTCAATGGATATTATCAGGGCATCTATCTCCTTGGCGAGAATCCGATCATCGCTCCCGGACGAATCCTCGATGGAAAGGATGGGGTCTTGTTGGAAATCAACGGGAAAGCGCGTTATCATGAGATCACTTTCCAAACGACAAGACTGCACCATCCGATCTCCATCCATCACCCTGAGGTGAAAGAAGGTGATGGGGAGTACTTGTGGATCAAAGAGTGGGTGCAGCACGCTGAGGATGCGTTGTTTGCTGACAATTTCACAGATCCTGAACACGGATATAGACGGTATCTGGATATGGATTCGTTTGTGGATTGGTATATCATCAATGAAATAGCAAAAAACAACGACGCGATTTTCTTCACCAGTTGCTTCATGTATATGGAGAAGGGGGGAAAACTGAAAATGGGCCCCTTATGGGATTTTGACAATGCCTTCGGGGATTATTATTTCAAGGATAATACTACGGAACCGGATGACCCGGAGAATTTCTTCATCAGACAGGCGGAGTGGTACGCACGCCTGTTTGAGGATCCTGTCTTCGTGAATAGGGTGAAAATTCGGTTTGGAGATTATTATGCTCACCGTCAGGCTATCTACGACCATATCGAGGATAATTACCGGTTGTTGGTGGGCAAAGTGGCGCTCGACAACAGGTTGTGGGGGCGCCTTTGCGACAAGTCTTCGTCGGAGGAGAAGGTGCGCTCCGTTTACCGTGAGCATCTTGACTGGTTGAAAGACTGGATCGAACGACGAATGCAATGGTTGAAAACCCACCTCGATGCGCTCTGAGTGTGGCGCATCCAAGTGGGTATGGTATGTTGCCGTAAAGGCCTTTACGGTGGTCTGGCGTTGTTAGAGATGGGCGTCGATCAGTGTGCGCAACTGTTGGATGCCTTGGTGGTTGTTGTCAAGGTTTTCTACCTCTGTGAGATATTTCTCGGCATGTTCCATGTCTCCCATGCCATAATAACCAAGGGCAAGCATATACTTGCAATGGATGACGTTCTTCATGTTGAGTGAATCTTCCCAGATGAGCAGGTCGGGTAGGGACACGGCGAAGTAATCCATCACTTGCTTCTCAAAGAGGTGCTGCTTGCCGTAGTTGATAAGACGATAGAACCGTCCGTGTGCTTCTCCCTCTCGGCCCAACTTGCGGAGTGCCAGTCCCTGATAAAGAATCTTGTCGGGCTTCGCATCATTGTAATACATGGCGGCGGCGGGCTCTTGAGGACCCTTCGTGGCGGCTTCCCAACATGCGATAGCCTTCTCCTCTTGTCCGAGGGCATGGTAGGCAATTCCTGACAGATAGTAGAAATCGTTCTCCTGGGCTCCGTACAACTTGCCTTCTCCCAGATGATGGGGGTATTCCAGACACTCACTGAGTAATTTCAAGGCTTTCTGATGATCATGGGCTGTAAGGGCTTGCTTCGCCAGTTCCACACGGCATATCTGATATTGTGCCGGCACCTTGCCTTCGCCGCCTTCCCATGGATGGAAAATGTGGGCATCCAGTCGGCGCATGGCTTCCTCATAACGGCCTAATTGATTGAGCAGAGTGATCTCTTCCAAGATAAGATCGTCTCTGCGCATGATCAGTTGGGGATATCTCTGGAGGAAGTCAAGACGCTCCTGGTGTGACTTATGCAGGCGCTTGTAGAGTTGGTCGAGTTCCATCAGCACACGATCGTCGCTTTCATCGAGGAAAAAGGCTTTTTCCATGTATTCGAGTCCTTCTTGTTGGCGGTCCTGTTTGTTGAAGCGTCCTAAGGCAAGGTTGCGCCAGACGGTGGGGAAGGTGGGGTCGAGTTGGGCGGAGTGCTCCCAGTTCTCCATAGCAGACTCATACTGACGGGCTGCATAGTAGAGGCAACCGAGATAGTAGGGGGCTTTGGCGCCTTCCGGATGGATGAGCTTGGCGGTTTCCAGTACGTTCACGTCTTCCAAACGGTTGGGGAAGCAACAGTAACTGTCTGTCTTTTCGGCTTGGATGAAAAGATGCTTCGCTGCATCTGTCTGACCTTCTCTCGCTTTGAAATATCCCAGATAATAGGAGGTGAGCGGAGAGGAGTCTTTCAAGGTCTTGGCCATGGATGGAATGGTCAGAACGGCTTCTGCTTCTTGCCAAAGTCCTGCTTGGGCATAGTCAAGGGCCAGCTCGTGGTAGTTGTACACATTGCCGTGCATCATCTCTACCATCTGTTTCAAGAGGTCTTCATCTTTTGTCAGGAGATATTGTTCATAAAGGATCCCGTAGTTGAAACGATCCAGTTCCAGCGATTCTTTGATCAAGGCCAGCCGCTCGTTCAGTTCTTTCGAACTGCCCATCTGCAGACTGCCTTTCTGTTGGCTGCGTTGGAGTATCCTGAGTATGGCGGCCTTCAAGGCGCGGGCCTTGTGATGGCAGGTGTTGAAGACGAGGCTGCGGTTTAGTTCGTCAAGGGCATCTTCGTAACGGCCTTGTGCGCTACTGATGCAGGCGGCCTCAAAATAGCCGGCGTCGGCCCAGGCTTTGTTCCACGTCGACTTCCAGAATAGTTCATAGGCTTCTTGCTCTCGGTACTGATACTTCAGTGTAAGGGCCAGGTTGAAAAGGGCCTCGCCGTCGTAGGGGTTTGGATTGCGCTTCTGCCAGATTCTGACAGCATGCCTCAGATAGGTCTCTGCTCGTTGGAAACGCCCGCGACGGAGATACCAAAGACCTGTCTGGTTGAGGCAGCGCACGTCATCTGGATCGCGGCGCAGCGCTTCTTCATAGTAGTCGAGGGCTGACCAGGTGGCATGACGGTATTGTTCCAGATGCAGGCCGGTGAGATAGAGCTGGTCGTTGGTCTTCGTGGCGACGGGGGGCAGAGCTGCCTCGGCGGCATCTGGAATGGGACGGATCTCATCTTCTTCCGCTTTCCAGATGAGCAAGGGCACATCCTTGTTAAAATATTGATGGTCATTTTGTACTCCCGACTGTGCCTTGCTGATGGCAAAAAGGAGGTCTCCATACTTGGCTTCCTTCACATCAACTGTTTGCTCGTAGACCTCTTCGGGGGATAGTGTCGTCAACTGGTCAAAATAGGTTTCGCCTTTCTGGTGACACAACACGATCCGCACCGTCTGCTTCGACGTGGACAGCACCTTGAAGCGCACACCTGTCTCTGTCTCCTCGATATTCATCACGAAATCTTTCGAGGCTTGTTTCACGATGCCGATCTCTCGGTAGGGCATGAAGTATTGCACAAACTGTTTCTCCTCATAGGGCATCAGCCAGGAGAAGTCGGGCTGGTTCTCTGTATAGACACCGGCCATCAGTTCGATGTAGGGACGGAATCCTTTGCGGTCGATATGCCACTTCTTGGCTTCATCGGGTGTCGTCTCATCGGTCAGGTTACGGTCCCAGGCACGGCCGAAGTCACCATTGCCCCAGGTCCATTGCTTCTTGCCGGGTGAGTAGTGATGGGAGGCCACGTGCAACATGCCGCCCTTCGTGTCGTTCTCATAACCGCCTTCAAAATTGAAACGGGAGTTCACACCCATATAACTTGTCGGGACGAAGATGTTCTTGTAGTTCGAGATGTCGACACCGGCGGAGTAGTCCATCTTGTAATAGGTGCCTGTGGCGATGGGGAAGGAACTGACAGCTCGCTTGCCATGGTCAAAAACAGCATTGATATCTGGGGGGAACACACTCTGATAGGCATCGTTCACCTCCACTGCGGGATTTGCCCACCACAGAAAGGTCTGGGGCAATGACGTGCGGTTGCTGACTCGGCCTTGGATCTCCAAATAGGAACAGCCGGGACGAAGGGTAAAACCTGCAGCTCCTTTCTGGTGAAACATTCGCTCCATCTCATTCACCCACACGGTCACTGAACCGTCGGCATGATCCTCTATCGTAGTGTCAACGGGCATGAAGGTCGACGGACGGTGATGCTGAGGCCAGTTAAACTCAATGCCTCCTGAAATCCAGGG
>CADCQC010000136.1 GCA_902803455.1 uncultured Prevotellaceae bacterium | reverse complement strand
CACTTGGAACGGAAATATCCGAATCGAATGGAAACCAGACACATTGACTAACATCCTTTTGCGTGCTAATGGTAGCTATGGTTCCACTGACGGGATTACCCAATCAACATCTGCCACCTTTTCTGAAGATCCTTATTTGTATACAACAGACCCTCTCAGCACAAATGCTGTTTCTATGATGAACGACAAGGGGCTGGCTGTGAACCTTCATCAGAATGCCAGTTTTAATTACGGTAAGAACAAAAATGCTTGGAGTATGCTCCAGCTGTATCGTCGTCTGAATGCACGCGGTCGCAATATCACACTTCGTGTTGAAGGAAGTGTCGGTGACAATCAACAAAAGAATTTGTCCGACACCGAGGTATGGCTCTACCGGGTGAAAGACAAATCAGGTAATGACGCCACCTACTTTACCGCCCGATACAACACCACCCCCTCAGACAACAAGGGCTATGTGCTCAGTGCCACCTACAGTGAGCCTCTGTGGAAAGGAGCCCATCTACAGGCCAATTATGAACTACGTTACAACCAGAACAAGAGTGACCGCCAGACCTACGATTTCAGCCACCAAAGCCCCAATATTTTTTCTGGCCTCACCCCTCATTACCGTGATTGGGACAATTGGCTATCGCCAGTTGCCGAAACGCTTGACAACTATCTTGACCGTTCTCTCAGCCGTTATTCCAGTTACAAAAACTATACCCACAACATACGGCTCACCCTACGTCACTGGCAGAAAGAATATGATTACAACGTAGGATTTTTGATTCAACCCCAGCGGTCGAATTTTATTCAAGATTATCGAGGCCATTACATTGACACCATCCGTAATGTCACGAATCTGACACCAACCATCGATTTTCATTATAAGTTCAGTGAACAAAGCAATCTCTGGTTTCATTATCGTGGTGACACCCGCCAACCCGACATCACCCAACTGCTTGACATCAGAGATGATTCCAATCCCCTCTACATCACACAGGGAAATCCCGGTTTGAAGCCCCAGTTTACCAATTCTCTTAATGTCTATTACAACAACTATATCGTCAGACACAAGCGCTCTATTGTCATCTATGCCAATTACCGCACAACTCGCAACAGCATCTCCAATCTGACGCGTTATAATGCAGAAACAGGAGGTAGTCTCACTCGTCCTGAGAATATCAACGGCAATTGGAATGCCGATGGTGGGTTCACCTTCAACACAGCCATCGACTCCGCCGCCCACTGGAACGTCGGTTCCGACACCCGTTTACGATACAACAATTATGTGAGCTATGTAGCACAACATCAAGCTGACGCAGAAAAGAATACGACCCGTACGACAAACTTGAATGAACGTCTGAACTTCAGTTTTCGAAACAGTTGGTTGGAGATCATGCTCGATGGCAATGTCAATTATCAACATTCCCGCAATGCACTTCAGCCCAATGCGAATCTAGACACCTGGCAATTCAATTATGGCGGTCAATTATTGTTACGTCTGCCCTTGAATATAGAAGTGAGTACGAATCTGCATGAACACAGTCGTCGAGGATATAATGATCCTTCGTCCAATACCAATGAACTCATTTGGAATGGGCAGATATCCAAATCGTTCCTCAAGAGCAAGACACTCACGGTGGCATTAAATTTCTATGACCTTCTCGGACAACAAAGCAATTATGAACGATGGGTAAATGCGACATCACGTAGTGATACGCGCTACAACAGCATCAATTCCTATGCAATGCTACATGTCAGATACCGTCTTAACATGTTTGGCGGCAAGGTAGATACCGAAGGTCGGTACGACAAGAAATGGGGAAATAGCGACCGCAGGCGCTGGTAACGTCTACATGTCATGGAACCGGATGCGTTCTACGGAATTCATCCAGTTGTTTGAAACAATGTTTATCAATCAACAACTGCAGATGCCTGTCAGGATTGTGCCGGATGCGACATTTATGGTCAAAGACCATCATGTTGCCATTATCTGCCGTATAAGGCTTCCATTTAGGTAGTCCTTTGATGTTGGGGTCTCCCGTATGTGCAAAAGCAGCCCACGAACTACTCATCAAGTCAGCCAATTTCAAGTCGGACTTAGAGGCATTTGGCAATTCATTTTTAGAATGATGGAGGGTATTGAAAACGAATTTTAGCTCATGTCCATGTTGCGAACCCTGGTTGACCGGTGACCGCCATGTGAACATATATGTATATGTCTTAGCATTCCAATTTTCTCCCATCCAATCAGCAGTTTGCAGTGTTTTAGGTCGGAACAGCCAGTCAATACTCACCAAATCTTGAGGAGTGTAGTTGGGATATGCTTCAGCGAAGGCACGAATATACTCTTGGGTATCTTCTCCGAATGTCGACAAGAGTTGTTCTTCAGCCTGTTGGGAAGTCATCGGCTTGTCGTATACCAACCTTTGCAATTCATTGAATGTTGTACCGATAATCACAGGCACATTACTGGAAAAATCAGCAAAACCAGGTTGGAAAGGTTGCTGCACCAATGTCACGCCATCAGGAGAAGGTCCGAATCCCCACATCATCGGCGTCCCAGGTTTTCTTGTTCCGATACTGGCCGCCATAGCCCGTTGTCCAGCCTCATAGAGTTCTTTATAAGGCACCTCCTTGATTTTGTCGATATGCTCCGAGTCTATCCCTAATTCCCTCAAGACAGCAGCACCTAATTGTTCCGTCATTTGTTTTGTATTGACATTGAGGATGGTACCACTCAATATGATGGCTTTATGGAAAAGGCCACGAGCAGGAGGCATACATAGTAGTGTTCCCACTTTTCCTCCCCCACCCGACTCGCCAAAGATAGTCACGTTGTTGGGGTCACCGCCAAACTGTCTGATATTATCTCTTACCCATTTCAAGGCAGCCACGACATCAAGCATTCCCACATTTGCCGAGTATTTATATTTCTCAGAACAAGAAGCGAGATCAAGAAATCCGAGGATATTCAACCGATGGTTGACACTGACCACCACGACATCTTTTTTGGCCAGTCCCATGCCCGGATTCCAAGCAGATGTACCAGAATCGAACCCACCTCCATGCAACCAAACCATCACGGGCTTTTTAGCATGTCGGTCAGTTGTCCACACATTAAGCACACATGAATGTTTCTCAGACATTTCATCTTCACTTAAAGTACGCCCATGCGTCTGTTGCATGGCTTGTGGCCCCCAATGATCACATACTCTGATATTCTCCCACCTATCGACGGGCATAGGTGGCATAAAACGTTCAACTTTAGCATAGGGTATTCCAAGAAAAGCCAACGTGCCCTCTTGTTCAAATCCTTTGACCCATCCTGATTTGATTTCTACGACATACGGATTTTCAGGTTGCCCGTATGAGACACTAACCATCATGATGGCCATCACCGCAACCAAGCATCTTGTTTTCATCATTTTTAGAATAAATGTTGGAATTGGTGCAAAGTTAGCAAAAAAACTTTCTCAGTAGCAAAAAAGAAGCATATCTTTTCTCAGATACAACTTACTGCATGGATATACTTACAGGATTCTTTCCAATTTCCTTCACATGCTGTTCAAAATGCTCTCTGTCATGAATAGCCCCGTTTTTAATACGTGCCCGATAATTATATATCGTATTGACAGAATAATGGAGGAACTCCGCGATTTTTGATGAATCCTCAATGCCCAACCTAATCAACGCAAAAATCCGGATACTGGTATTCAAACGGTCATTTTCCTCGACCACGATGCGCTCTTCCGGTCTCAGCAGCATATTAAAATCCTCCACGAAGTTGGGGAATAGTTTTAGGAAAGCAGAGTCGAAACTGACATATAGATCTTCAAGTTCTTTTTCCCTAAACTCTTGTCCCCGCGTGAACTGAAACAATTCATCATACTCATGGTTTTTCACCATCTTGTTCACTTTTTTCCGGAATTTGTCGATTTTAT
>CADCQC010000135.1 GCA_902803455.1 uncultured Prevotellaceae bacterium | reverse complement strand
TTTGATGCGTGGGTCAATGCATATGCCCATTATGATGGATATGAGTATTACGTGCCAGATTCGCTTATTGGCATATATAACATTTATATGGATGACTTTTATTCTGAAAATGTGGTCTTTGAAGAAGAGCATTATGACTGGGAAACCGGAAAATACATGAAAGAAGGTTATTACATCTATGAGGCTTATGAACAATATGATTATTGGTATAGCTATGGCTCTGGCTATCACTATAAATATAGGCATATAACATTTGACCCGCCCTTAGGTCCTCTATATCCTGATGAAGAAGGGAATCTAAAAAATGAACACGGCAGCCTTGTCGCCCGTTTTTGTCCAAAAGATGATTACTACGGAACAAATGAAAGATATCGCATTATTCGTGAAGAAAATTCATTTTATTTTGAAAATGTGATTTTTGAAGAGGAGCATTATGATGAGGAGACCGGAAAACTCATCAAAGAAGGTTATTACATCTATGAGGCTCAAGAAAACTATTACGAATGGGAATACGATGAAGATGAATATGAATCTCAACATATACGATTCGACCCACCCATAGGTCCTCTCTATCGTGATGAGAAGGGGAATCTGACCGATGAAGATGGTGATATTGTCGCCTATTTTTATCCTCATAAAGAGTACTTTGAAAGAAGTAACTCATGGGACTCTCTACGGCTCACTTTCAATGTGACCGATCCGGTCAACAAGACTTGTGAGGTATCAAAATTCGATTATGAAGAATTGGAACAGGAATGGGATTTTTCAGATGAAGAATCTACATATTGGGGGTATATCGAATATATTGAGATACCCGAGACCGTAACAAGAGAAGAAGACGGAACGATGGTCACTTATACGGTTACGGGTATAGGCGACAGGGCTTTTCAGAGAGATGGTTATTATTACAAAATCCAAAAACTCATTTTACCTGAAACCATCAAGCGAATAGGCGACATGGCTTTTGAGAGTGCAGGTTATCTAGACTATGACTATTATTATGATGGCGATTATTATTTATATGATGACCGCACATTCTTCTGCAACATCCCCTCGCAATTAGAATATATCGGTGATTTTGCGTTCGCCAATTGTCATGGCTTCTCGATATCCATCCCAGCCAACGTGAGGCACATAGGCAAAGGCGCCTTTGTCTGTTGTAATTTGATAAAGATTGAGGTCAGTCCCGACAACCCTCTCTTTGACTCACGTGAGGGCTGCAATTGTCTCATCGAAACCGCCACCAACAATTTGTTGTCGGGGAGTTACCTATGTTGGATTCCAGAAGGAATAGAAAAGATTGACGACTATGCTTTCTTGGGCAACGAACCGAAATCCCTGACGCTGCCCCAATCACTCTTGTCCATCGGAAAATATGCCATATCTAATTACTATTTTGATTCTTATGATTATCATTATCTGTTTCACGATGAATCCGAAGAAGAACCTGAGATGATGGCTCAAAAGCACCTCAAACAGAAAAGCGACAGGGGCATCCGAAAGTGGGATAATTATTCCAATAGCATCATCATCCCCTCACAGGTGCGGGAGATCGGGGAAGGTGCCTTCTATTATTGCAGCCTCGATACCATCACATCACTGATTCCCACACCTTTTCCCATCGAGCAAAATGTTTTCAATAATTGGACTTATTATAATATAGTTCTCATGGTACCTTCCTCTTCGGTGCACCAGTATCTGTCGACCGAAAGTTGGAATCTCTTCGGCACCATCCACGGCCTCTCGTTAGGGAAGAAAGGAGATGTGAACAGCGATGCTGAAGTGAACATCCTCGATCTGGTCACACTGGTCAATCACATCAACGGCAGGACATCCGCCGCATTCATCCATGAGGCTGCCGACCTGTGGGAAGACAATAAGATCAATGTGCAGGATCTGGTCTGTCTGGTCAACCAACTGATGGAACTGGGAGAAAGCCGCCGGCAGTCGATCATCATGCACGATACGGCGCAGGATCCGGCAAGGGCAGAGGCCATTGTGGGTTGTCGAGGCGGACAGTTGGTGATCGACAGCGAGAAAGCCATCGCTGCCTTCGACATCATCATCGATGACGCCACCGCCTTCCAGGTGTCACAAGCACTGCGGCAGGCGGGCATGACTTGTCAGATGAAAAAGTATGACAATCAGATCCATCTCATCGGCTACTCACTCACCGGTGAGGTTTTGCCTGCCGGAGAACATGTGATCGGCATCGCCAACAGTCAGCAGCCCACTGTGGTGAGCGCCATGCTGGCCGACCAGGATGCGAAGGAGATCATCACATCTATCAACAATGAGGCAACGGGTATAAGCACGCCTGCACACAATGCTGATGACAAGGATGTCTATCAAATTGCCGTGGGCGCTGATGCTGTCATCCATATCAAGGCTGATGGCAGCAAACAACTGAAGCATCATTCCACATCCCTTAAAAATCTACATCCATGAAAACGACAAGATATTTTTCGGCTTTTCTACTGTGGCTGATGGCGCTGACGGCTATCAACGCACAAAACGGCAACACGCTGGAAATCCCCGACGTGAGCATCTCAGAAAAGGTTTCATTGCCCATCATCGTCCACAACCAAGACCCGATTGTGGCCATGCAGTTTGACTTGATTCTGCCTAATACCATAAAAGTGGAATCCGGCAATTATGACGACACGACTCCTTTTGAACTCACAGAGAGGAGCGAGGGCATGATCGCCAGCGTGACCCAAATTCGCCCCAATGTCTATCGGGTGCTGCTCTATCATCCCGACAACCAACCCCTCAAAGGTAACAGTGGCGAGGTGATGCGCATCCATTTATTGAGAAAAACTTTCGAAGACGATGGGGAAAACTATCCGATGACGGTAGCAGATGCCGTCCTAAGCATATCGACAGGCGAAAATGTCTTGACGGCATGCAAGGCAGGAACCATCCATATCAATACGAGATTTGACCTGCTTGTAGATGAAGTCCGCGTCAGTGCTGACGACCCAGGACCGGGTGATGAAATCCGTGTTTCGTGGAAAGTAAAGAACATCGGTGTGTCAGACCCGATAAATGGATGGAATGAATCTGTTTACCTGATGGCAGAGGATGGTTTCAGCATCCGTATTCTTTCGGAATATCAAGAAGAGACGATACAAGTTGGCCAGGAGATTACGCGGGAAGAAGTCTACCGGCTGCCCGAGGTCCCCGGCATTGACGGTCGGGTGAAAGTAGGGGTAACCTGCGAATATTGGAATGAGCCGGAAAATCTCACCGACAACAACACCCAGTATTGTGATTCCGTCATCGATATCCAGAAAAAACTGTATCTGTCGATCAGTCCACAAAAAGTGAACGAAGGAAGCAATGAAAAAATCAACATCTACCTGACAAGAAGTGGAAGAAAAGGCAGTCCACAGAGTTTCCAGCTGACGGCCACAGAAGACTCCCGTGTCGATATCCCCGACAAAATCTATTTCAAAACGAATGAGAGTGAGGCCCATCTGTCTCTGCAAGTCATCGGCAACGATGAGGCCGACGCAGATTCGGTGATCCTCCTCACCTTCGACGGGAATGGATATCCTCCGGTGAGTGGCGGTTTCAGAATCATAGACACCCTCGTCCCCACCCTCACCCTCAGCGCCAATACCAGAGACATCTATGAGGGTAAGACGTTCACGCTGCGACTCAAGAGGAATTTCTCCAGCAAGCAACCGCTTGAGGTGGAGATCACCTGTGAGAACAGAGATCATTTTGACTTCCCATCCAAAGTGATCATGCAGCCCGGGGAGTTTGAGAAAACAGTGACGGTCACCGTCATCGACAATGATGAGATAGAGGAGGATATGTCTGTGGCCTTCCGTGCCACAACTGAGAAGTATGAAAGCGGAACATACCTCGTCATGTTCCACGACAACGACCTGCCCACATTCTCCTTCACCATCTCACCCAATGCCATCACCGAGTCGATGGGGTTGCTGTCACCGGCCACGGGCATCATCCGCTGCGAGGACAATCTCAACACCGATATTGAGTTCAGACTATTCAGCAACTCTTCTGAACTGAAATTCCCCACGCAGAAGATCAAAATGAAGAAAGGGGAAAAGGAAGTGCAGTTCCCCATCGCCATAAATGGAGACAATAGCGTGAATGATGGTGACCGCACCTGCCATGTCTATGCAGATGTCTACTCCACGTCGTGCAACTGCTCCCTCGGCAGCAAGGCGCGGCTCACCGCCGACATCACCATCATCGACGACGACGGACCGGCACTCACCGTGGCTTCGCAGGGAACGGCCGTGCTGGAGGGCTCCAAAGGAAATATCTTCACCATCAAGGCCAACAACATCCCGTCACGCGACCTCACCCTCCATATCAGCAGCGACCGCGACGACCTCTTGGTGTATGACCACCAGGTGACCATGCCCATGGGGACAGACAGCGTGACCTTCCTGGTGGATGTGAAGACCAACAGCGAAACTGACGACGATGCCATCGCCACGATGAAAGTGGAGACCCAGGGCTATGCCATGGGCACCTGTCTGGTGCTCATCACCGACCAGAACCTTCCCGATGCATCTATCCGGCTGACCACGGAAAATGCCACGGTGGCAGCAGAAGAAGCTCTCACCCTGAGGATGATGATCAAAAACAGCGGTGATGCCATTCTGAGAAAAGGGACACCCATCGCCATCCAACTGTGGGAGAATGACAAGAAGATGAAAGAAGCGATGGCCGAACTTGACCGCTCGATCGTGGAGGGTGACTCAATCACGATGGAATACAACTACGCCGTGCCAGCATTGGTCGGCGACTTCGTGCTCAAAGTCGTCATCAACCCCAATAAGAGCGTGCGCGAACTGCTCTACACCAACAACTACTCCAACGAGATCAACCTGACCATCAACTCGCCCCTCATCCTCACAGCACAAGTGGACAAAGAGATCTATCAGCCGGGCGAAGAGGTGATCATTACGGGTGAGGCACAAGGAGTCAACGGGCGCAATGCTGACATAAAAGTGTATCTCGTCAACCATCAAGGCGAGCTCGAGGAAGAGATCATGAGTAAGACCGACAGCGAGGGACACTATACCGTCGCTTGGCAACCACGGAGCAAACAGGTGGGACACTACAGTGTGGGGGCTTGCTACCCCTCAGAGAAAGCCACGAAGGAGATGGATGCTTTCGACATCACGGGACTGAAATGGAAGATCAGCAAAATCTATCACAATTTACTCGTGTCACAGACCGACACCGTGAGATTCAACATCCAGAATCCGATGAGCATCGCACAGACGGGTCTGAACGTGAGTGTCGACAATCAACCTGA
>CADCQC010000134.1 GCA_902803455.1 uncultured Prevotellaceae bacterium | reverse complement strand
GGACCTGACAAGTCTGGGAGAGGTGACCGCCCTCACCTTCACCATCAGCAGTTCACGCAACAATGACTGGGGCATGACCACACCGGGCTATGTCTGCATCGACAACCTCGGCGGTGAGCCCGACGGCACCGTCGGCATCTGCCACCAGCCCGCTGTTTCCAGGTCCTATCCCGCAGCCCGCTACACCCTCGACGGCCGCGCCACAAATGACAGCCGTGGACTCCACATCATCCGCATGAGCGACGGCACCGCCCGCAAAGTATTTGAAAAATAATCTCATCCCCTCAAGGACCAAAAGAACAAAAAACCTTAAGGTCCTTGAGGTTCTTAAAGACCTTAAAAACCTTAAAGACCTAAAAAAATCCGATGAAAATCGTTCTTCATGTTCCAAAAATCAGAATTATTTCTTATATTTGTGGACATGAAGAAAGCCATTGTCATCGGAGCCTCTTCCGGTATCGGCATGGAGGTCGCCAAACGACTGCTCGCCGACGGGTGGACGATCGGTATCGCCGCCCGCCGCACTGAACTGTTGCTGCAGTTGAAGGCAAAATACCCTGAACGGGTAGAGGTGGAGACCATCGATGTCAACCATGAGGAGGCAGAGGACCTGCTCCTCAGTCTCATTGCCGTGGTAGGCGGGATGGACCTGTTTTTCTATGCCTCTGGCATAGGCAAGCAGAATCCCACCCTGGATGCCGACATAGAGATCAGCACGGTGACGACCAATGCCCTCGGTTTCACCCGTATGATCGGTGTGGCCTATCGCTATATGGCGCAGAAAGGCCATGGCCATATCGCTGCCATCACTTCCATCGCCGGCACCAAGGGACTGGGGCCTGCACCCTCCTATTCCGCGACGAAGGCCTTTCAGAACACCTACCTGCAAGCCCTTGAGCAACAAGCCTTTACCCGAGGACTCAATATCCGCTTCACAGACATCCGCCCAGGATTTGTGGGAACGGCTCTGCTCAACGACAACCATCAATACCCCATGCTGTTGAAGGCCGACCATGTGGCCGACGAGATTGTCGATGCCATCGGGAAAGGCCGCCATGTGAAGGTGATCGACTGGCGCTGGTGCCTGGTCACCGTCCTTTGGCGGTGCATCCCCTGTTGGCTGTGGCGCCGGCTGCCCATCCGGTCAAAGGAAAAGAAAAAGAAGCCATCACCTTAAAGAAGAGAATACATTTTCAATAAGCAATCACCTTAAAAGATCATACGATGGAAAAAAGAAATCATTATCATGTCGTGGCAGCCATCGTCACCGATGGCGACAAGTATCTCTGCATGCAGCGCTGCCGCTCTTCCCATGACTATATCAGCGAGCACTGGGAGTTTCCTGGTGGCAAGGTGGAGGAAGGCGAGAGCGAGCACCATGCCCTCGTGCGTGAGATCCGCGAGGAGATGGATTGGGACATCTACGTCGGGCGCCGGTTAGGAACGGTCGTCCATTCCTACCCCGACTTCGACATCACGCTGACCGCCTATCTCTGCAAGGGCGGTGACGCACCTTTCAAACTCCTCGACCATCTCGACAGCAAATGGCTGACGCGGGAGCAACTCGAGAAGCTCAACTGGACCGAGGGTGACCGCAAATTGCTGCAACTGCTGTAACGGTCATTGTCGCTGTAGTCCCTGCTTTTAGATGTTCCGTCACCGGTAGATGGTATACGAACCTTCCACCATATCGCAATGGCGGCGCAACAATTGGAGGATGAAGTCCGCATTGGCTCGGACATTGTCCTCCTTACCGTCATAGCCATTGATGAGCACCATGAGATGTGTGGTGTGGATGGTGATTTTGGTGCGTTCATGGTCACTGGTGGGTGTTCCCACGCCGCCGATGGCATCGCGGTAGACGGGCAGGCCCTCGATATTGATCATTCCTCTTCCGATGCCTTCATAGGGTTCACCGGCTCGTCCGATGCCGAGTGTGAGCGTGTCGCCCACAAACTTGTCGGCATCAAATCCTCCGATGCTATAGCCATAGGCGATGCTCGCCAGGTTGATCAGGTCGACGAGTGTGTCGATCTGATAGAGGGGTTTGCCTTGCAGGATGCGTCGGATGAGGGCCTCGGAGGCTGGTCTGTAGCGTGAGGGGTCTTTGCCGCAGGCCTTATACACTTTTCTGGTGGCCTCGATGCCCGACATCTGTTTGAGTGACTCGGTGGTCAGTGTTTGTCGGTATTGTTCTCCTAAGGCATGGATCTCTTCCCACAGTGGTGCGCAATATGCAGAATTGCTGCATCTTGCCTCTACGGCTGCCCCCACAAACCCTGGGCATACCCGTTCAATCTCCTCTGATACAATAATCTTCATATTTTCTTTATTTATTCTTTCTTTCAGAAGCACGCTTCGCATGCTTCTTTTTAGTAGTCGGCTACGCCGAGAAATTATATAAAAATTGAAATCAAAAATTATTCAAAATCATTCCTTCATTTCTATCTCCGTTCATCTCGATACTCATCATACATCCATCTCCACCATTTTATATAATTTTGAAAATAATTTTTATATCATTTCCACGCGAAGCGTGATCCACTAAGAAGTCGGCTGCGC